>NZ_JAVDVI010000004.1:0-273564 GCF_031456785.1 Flavobacterium arsenatis | reverse complement strand
GGACCGGCAGGTTTGGACGGACAAGACGGAGCACAAGGGCCACAAGGTATCCAAGGTGAAGTTGGACCACAAGGACCGGCAGGTATAGATGGAGTAGATGGACAAGACGGAGCACAAGGCCCACAAGGAATCCAAGGTGAAGTTGGACCACAAGGACCAGCAGGTCTAGACGGACAAGACGGAGCACAAGGACCACAAGGAATCCAAGGTGAAGTTGGACCACAAGGACCGGCAGGTATAGATGGAGTTGACGGACAAGACGGAGCACAAGGACCACAAGGTATCCAAGGTGAAGTTGGACCGCAAGGACCGGCAGGTTTGGACGGACAAGACGGAGCACAAGGGCCACAAGGTATCCAAGGTGAAGTTGGACCACAAGGACCGGCAGGTATAGATGGAGTTGACGGACAAGACGGAGCACAAGGACCACAAGGAATCCAAGGCGAAGTTGGACCACAAGGACCAGCAGGTATAGATGGAGTAGATGGACAAGACGGAGCACAAGGGCCACAAGGTATCCAAGGCGAGGTTGGACCACAAGGACCGGCAGGTATAGATGGAGTTGACGGACAAGACGGAGCACAAGGACCACAAGGTATCCAAGGCGAGGTTGGACCACAAGGACCGGCAGGTATAGATGGAGTTGACGGACAAGACGGAGCACAAGGGCCACAAGGTATCCAAGGCGAGGTTGGACCACAAGGAATCCAAGGTGAAGTTGGACCACAAGGACCGGCAGGTATAGATGGACAAGACGGAGCACAAGGGCCACAAGGTATCCAAGGCGAGGTTGGACCGCAAGGACCGGCAGGTATAGATGGAGTAGATGGACAAGACGGAGCACAAGGACCACAAGGTATCCAAGGCGAGGTTGGACCGCAAGGACCGGCAGGTATAGATGGAGTTGACGGACAAGACGGAGCACAAGGACCACAAGGTATCCAAGGCGAGGTTGGACCACAAGGACCAGCAGGTTTGGACGGACAAGACGGAGCACAAGGACCACAAGGAATCCAAGGTGAAGTTGGACCACAAGGACCAGCAGGTATAGATGGACAAGATGGACAAGACGGAGCACAAGGACCACAAGGAATCCAAGGCGAGGTTGGACCGCAAGGACCGGCAGGAGTAGATGGGCAAGACGGAGCACAAGGACCGCAAGGTATCCAAGGCGAAGTTGGACCACAAGGACCGGCAGGTTTGGACGGACAAGACGGAGCACAAGGACCGCAAGGAATCCAAGGTGAAGTTGGACCACAAGGACCAGCAGGTATAGACGGACAAGATGGAGTTGACGGACAAGACGGAGCACAAGGACCACAAGGTATCCAAGGCGAAGTTGGACCGCAAGGACCAGCAGGTTTAGACGGACAAGACGGAGCACAAGGACCACAAGGAATCCAAGGCGAAGTTGGACCACAAGGACCGGCAGGTATAGATGGAGTTGACGGACAAGACGGAGCACAAGGCCCACAAGGAATCCAAGGAGAGGTTGGACCGCAAGGACCGGCAGGTTTGGACGGACAAGACGGAGCACAAGGACCACAAGGAATCCAAGGAGAGGTTGGACCACAAGGAATCCAAGGAGAAGTTGGACCACAAGGAATCCAAGGAGAGGTTGGACCACAAGGACCAGCAGGTATAGACGGAGTTGACGGACAAGACGGAGCACAAGGACCACAAGGAATCCAAGGAGAAGTTGGACCACAAGGTATTCAAGGAGAGGTTGGACCACAAGGTATTCAAGGCGAAGTTGGACCACAAGGAATCCAAGGAGAGGTTGGACCACAAGGACCAGCAGGTGATCCAGCAACCAATACCGATGAGCAAACGCTTTCTATAGTAGGTGATCAATTGACTATATCTAACGGAAATACAGTGACTTTACCAGACACCGATGACCAAGTAATTGAAACATTCACTCTAACAAGCACTGCAGCTACAAACGCTACACTAAATTTAGAGATAGAAGATGCTGGTGCAGCTGTAGCAGTACCTTTAATTTCAACTACTGCAGGCAATGCATTAGTATATAATACAAACGGGTTATTTGTACCAGAAGCAGCAGCAGTAACTGCAGACAACGGTTTACATATTGATGCAGGTGATGTTCATCTTGGTGGTGCTTTAATAGAAGCTACAACTATCACGCAAGCAGGAAACACTTTAGAGATTGCAACCGGTGGAACTGACTTTATTGTGTCTGATTTAGTAGAATTAACAGATGGAGATCTTGATAACGTAGATGGTATTATGACAGTAGAAGCAGATGGAACAGTAAGAAAAGTATATCCAGTGTATAGCGCAACAGATGCTCAAAATACACTTAAGAAATGGATAGCTGGAGAAACGGTTTATGAAAGAGTTGGAACAGTTACATTAGCTTCAAACACTAACATAGTAAACCTATCAGGATTTGTACCGGCAGGTGCTAAATTGCTTGAAATTAGATTCATCAATGCAACTACCAATTCAATAAGCACTGATATTATTAGTTACAATGCAGCAACAGGAGATTTGATATTAGGAACACCAGGTTCATTAACAGTATTACACCCTGCAGGAAACTATCATATGATTGTAGAATATGTTGAATAAACGTAATTAAATAAACAATCAAATTAGAATGCCCTAATGATGCCTGTTTGGCAAAGGGCATTCTGGATTTGATTTCTTGAAAAAAGAATATTAAGAGTAACACCATTTTTACGATAAAAGTAATTAAGACATAAGTTATGAAAACATCAAAAATTTTAAAATTTGCCTTATTGGGATTCGCTTTCGGAGCAGCCTCAGTAGCAACTGCACAAGTTAAGATAGGCAATAACCCTACAACCATTACACCAAGTGCTGAGTTGGAGATAGAAAGCACCAACAAAGGTGCTCTGTTACCTCGTATTGCTTTAACTAGCCTTACCGATGCTACTACTATTGCGGCACCAGCTCATGCATTAACGGTTTTTAATACGGCAACAGCGGGTACAGCACCAAACGACGTTACACCAGGTTACTACTACTGGAATGATGATACCGTTACCCCAGCAAACAGCAAATGGGTAAGGTTGTTAACTTCATATACAGAAGCTACCGATTGGCACATTACAGGAAACACGGGAACAACCCCAGCCGCAATCGGTACAGTAGGTACGGCTGTAGGTACCACCAACTATGTGGGTACAGCAGATGCCAATAACTTTGTTGTTGGCGTAAACGGCATCACAAGAGGTATTTTTACCCAAGAAGGTAGTTTTATTGGTGGTAGTAATGCAATTGCATCACACACCTTTGGTGCTACACTACCAATTGGTAGCTTAATTTGGGGTACAGGGCATAAATTAGCAGTAAGTGGCGGTAACGCAAACCTTGCTGCTGTATTTGGTAATGGCAATGAAGTAAGCTCTAATAATGGGTTTACAACAGGTCTTCAAAATATTATAGGTACTGCTTCCGTTGCCTCAATGGTAAGTGGTTCCCAAAATAATCTCGGCAATTTTTTTCAAGCCTCAATTGTATCGGGTATGAATAATACTATGAATTATACTGCTATTGGTGGACGAGGTAATATGGTTCTTGGATCCAATAACAATTTGTCTGGCACTGATGCCCCAGTAGGTATAATAGTGGGTGGTAGATACAATACGAGTACAACTAGCAGTCATCATTTTTTAATGACAGGAAATAATAATACCGTAAACGCCAGCAATACCTTGGTAGCAGGTACAGGTAATACCATAACTACCGCTATGCCAAATGCCGCAGTATTAGGAAAATACAATACAGCTGTAGATAACTCATTGTTTATTGTGGGTAATGGAACATCTGCTGCTGCCCAAAACAATGCAATGGTGGTTTTAGGCGATGGAGATGTAGTGGTAGGGGCAAATAGCATCCCAAACTTTACATCGGGCGGAAGCACTATTAATCCAAAATTTCACGTAGCAGGCGATGTTTCTACAACAGGAGCATTCTATACCGCTACAGGTGTGTATGCTGATTATGTGTTTGAAGATTATTTTGAAGGAAGTTCAAAATTAAAAGAAGACTACAGTTTCAAAACATTGGCAGAAGTAGAAAAGTTTATCAACCAAAACCGTCATTTGCCGGGTATCGCCAAAATTGATAACCTAACAAAAAACGAAAACGGCGATTATATCATCAACACTACTGAGCTTTCGGTTCAGTTGCTGGAAAAGGTAGAAGAGTTGTATTTATATACTATCGAACAACAAAATCTAATCGAAAAACAACAAACCGAAATTCAGGATATGAAAACACGTTTGGAGCGTTTAGAAAAATTGATGTTAGAGAAAAAGTAAGACGCACGTCTGTCATCCCGAGGAACGAGGGAACTCACAAGCAGGACGAAACAGGAAAGAGCAACGAGTGGGATGCTTCCTCCGTCAGCATGACAAACCAAACGGAAAGACGCACGTCTGTCATTCCACGTCCAGTTTGTCATCCCGAGGAACGAGGGAACTCACAAGCAGGACGAAACAGGAAAGAGCAACGAGTGGGATGCTTCCTCCGTCAGCATGACAAACTAAACGCAAAGAGTTTCCACAAACTTGTCATCCCGACAAAGGAGGGAACTCACACAAAAAGTTTCCACAAACTTGTCATCCCGACGAAGGAGGAACCCGAATGACAAAAGGGAGGAAACTCACACAAAGAGTAAAGATGATTGAATATATGGAAGGTTACCATACTTACTATGTTTACATCATTACCAATAAACACAGGTCAGTACTCTACACAGGAATGACCAACAATTTAAAGGTAAGGTTAAAGCAACATAGAGAGAACGTTCAAAATGGTACTAAAACATTTGCTTCACGATACAATGCAGAGTTTTTAATTTATTACCAAAAATTCACATGGGTACAACAAGCAATTGCTAGGGAAAAAGAAATAAAAGGATGGAGAAGAGAGAAAAAACTCGATTTGATAAAAGAGTTTAACCCAACCTTTGAGTTCTTAGACCACCTTTTTGTTTAGAAAAACCGGTTGTCCTCCAGAGGAAGGAGGGAACTCAGGCAACGAGTGCGATGCTTCCTCCGTCAGCATGACAAACCAAACGGAAAGACGCACGTCTGTCATTCCACGTCCAGTTTGTCATCCCGAGGAACGAGGGAACCCACAAGCAGGACGAAACAGGAAAGAGCAACGAGTGGGATGCTTCCTTCGTCAGCATGACAAAAAGGGTGGAAATGACAAACTAACCGGAAAGACAAACCGCAAACTTGTCATCCCGACGAAGGAGGGAACCCACGCAAAGGAATGCCACACGTTTGTCCTCCCGAGGAAGGAGGGAACTCACAAAAAGAGAGGAAACAAAAAAGAATAGAATAACTATTAAAAAATAAATAATATGGAATTTATCTGGTTTTTATTAATTGGTGCAGCAGCAGGTTGGCTTGCTGGGCAATTGTTTAAAGGTAGTGGTTTTGGGTTGCTAGGTAATATTGTAGTAGGTATTTTGGGTGGTATAGCTGGAGGCTGGCTTGCAGGCATACTGGGAATACATTTCGGAGGCCTAATTGGTCAATTGTTAGTCGCTGCAGGTGGAGCCATTGTACTATTGTGGATAGTGTCATTGATTAAGAAAAAGTAAATGAACAATAATAGGCGATGGGTAGTGAATTATTTAGTGTTGCTCATTGTCTAACTATAATAAATAATCTATTTACTAACTTTTAACTTATTTGTATTATGAAAAAATTATACTTCTTTATTTCAGCTGGTTTGCTTCTAAACAGTTTAGACTTGATAGCACAAACAGATTTCTTATTGCTTGATGGTTTTGGATCTCGTTTGTATGATATTAACGACAATGGTAATGCGGTTCATCCGGGAGCATATTATAGTTATAGTACAAATACAAGTAGTCCTGCAGAAGCTGAATCTACTGGTACCAACCGATTGAATAACGCAGAAAATGTAGCAGGAAAAATGCTTTTTGTGGCTGGTGATGGTTCAAACCTAGACCAAGGGGCCTACAAAAAAAATGGTGTTTGGACAGCTATTGGTTATTTTCCGGGAGACGTGCCAGGAAACAGTTGGTTTGGTAATGCCTATCATATTTCAGAAAACAGCACCTATGTAGCTGGGCAAATGACCTCTGATGGTCCAGGAAGTAGCTATCCTTTTATCTACAATACAGATACCAACACCTTAACAAAGTTAATTGGAGATGGATTATGGAATAATGGTCGTGGATCAGCAGTAAATGATAATGGTGTAGTAGCCGGATGGGTAGATAGAGAGGATATCTTCAATACAGGAACCTTTCGTGTCCCGGCTTATTTTGATGCCGGCGGTGCTATGCATTATATCGATTTTGATGTACCAGAATATGGAGAGGCAAATGATGTAAATAATGCAGGACAGGTTGTAGGCTACAAGGGTAGCAAGGCTTTCATTTATAATACAAGTACTCAGGAATACCAAGCTTTTGATGCTCCTGTGGGTCAAATAAATCCTGTTTTTGTGTCAATATCAGATAATGGAGTTGCTGTGGGGTATTGTGGAATGCTTGGAGATAGGGATGTAATTATTTATCATCCTTCTATAGGAGAAAATCCTGTTTTACTTACAGACTTTTTAGCAACACAAGAAGTAGATGTAACAACTTCTGATGGAAAACTAGGTACAGCTTTGGGAGTATCGCCTGACGGAACATTTATCTGTGGATTTGACAATGCGGCACCTGTGTTTTTTGCAGCCGGGTGGGTAGTGAGATTAGACGAATCTCTTCTATCCTTAAAAGAGGTTAAAAAATCAAAACTTCAAGTTTCGATGTATCCAAATCCTGTAAAGGATGTGTTTACTATTTCTTCTGAAGAAAATATCGAGTCCTTACAGATTTACAGCGTCAGCGGACAATTATTGATAAGCAAATTATCAATAAAAGACAAAAGTTTTAGTGTTGATCTATCAGACCTACAAACAGGAATGTATATAGCAATTGCTACTTTAGATGATATGCAGACCCAAACGGTTAGGGTTATAAAAGAATAATCAAAGAAGTGTTCTTCGATTTATTTATATTAAAAAACAATTGAAATGAAATTTAAATTATTAATGATATCGGTTCTTGTAGCAACTTCTTGTTTGAAAGGTTATGCTCAAACGGGTGTGGGTACTAGAAATCCGCAAGGAGCTTTGCACATTGATGGAGCAAAAGACAATCCTGCTACAGGAGCACCAAATGCTACACAAGTAGCCAATGATGTTATTATAAATGCTACAACAGGCTTTATGGGAGTTGGCGTTCTTGCACCAGTAGTACCTCTTGATATGCGTTCGTCAGGCGGCCAAAATGCAATAGGTTTAGGGAGTACTACCACCACTATTACTGCCGTTGCCGCAGAAGCAGGTGCAGTGCGTTATAATGTTTCTGACGTTCCTGTAGGGCCCAAAATTGAAGTGTCTGATGGAGTAGCATGGAACAAAGTTTACTTAGCTCCGCAAAAAGCCGTTGTAGTAGCTCGTAAAATCACTACCCAAACTATTGCATATAATGCAGCTACACCTGCCGTTGTTGCCAATTGGCAAGAAGTACGCGATATGTCTAACAGTTTTACACCCTTATCAGGAGAGTTTACAGCACCTCGTAACGGGACTTATACGTTTTTGATGACATTTAATTTTGTCAATCATGTACTTAAAGATATGAGTCATGTAGAGGTTCAGTTTTATAGAACAAATAACACACCAACCGTATTGGCTCGTAGTTATAAAACATTTGGACAATCAATGACAGGAACATCAAATGATGCCAATCTTACAAGAGAATCACAAGCTGGTGGTTCAGCTATTATTACACTTACATTAACTGCAGGTGATATAGTGGTGCCAAGACTGTTTCAAAACATTAGTAATGCTAACGCATCAATCAATCTTAGGGTTACTACCAATGCGGCCGATCCGGCAAATGAATCTGCAGGGTTTAACAATTTAACAATTATAGAACATTAATAAGGAGTAGTTATGTATAGAATAAGTATATATATTTTTATTTGCCTTTTGGCGCTGTTTCCTTTCCAACAGGGATTTTCTCAAACAGGTGTAGGAACACTCAACCCACAAGGAGCACTACGTATTGATGGAGCTAAAGATAATAACCCTGTGGGTGCCCCAACGGTAGCTCAGGCAGCAAACGATGTTATGGTTACCACATCAGGGCAACTGGGTGTTGGGGTTGTAAACCCAGTTACCAAAGTTGACTTACGTTCTGCAACTAATAGAGGCATTATTGGTGTAGGACCCAATACACAAACCGCTGTTGCTGCAGGTGCAGGTGCAATACGCTATTTTACAGCAACTGGTTTATTGCATTATTCAGATGGTGAAAATTGGATTCCATTACCATTATCTGCTCCGCCAAAAGCACTTGTTTTGGCAAATAAAAGTGTTGCACAGTCTATCAGTCAAAACAGTACCACACAGTACGTTACTTCTTGGTTAGGGGTAACAGATAGTGGAGGTCATTTTAATCACGGTACTGGGATTTTTACAGCTCCACGTGATGGGTTTTATGTTGTTTCGTTCAGTGTTACCATTGACTCAAATACGATTCCTAACAATACTCGTTTTGAAACCATTATTGAAAGTAATACAGCTACAGATAATATACAAACCTTTAAGAGCGTGAATTCTTACCCAGCATTTCAGTCGGGTACAACTGCCAATAGGGTTGCAGGAAACTGCAGTGCTATTTTCAATCTGAAAGCGGGTAACACCATTCGATTTAGGATATGGCATAATTTAGGAGGAAATCGAGCTATCAGTACTATCAATAATGGTACAGACAACAGTATCAGTATTTCAGAACTATAAAAAACGTATAAAGATGAACACAATAACAAATAAAGTACAACTGTTAGCAAGCGTTTTTATAGTCGGAGTTTTTTCGATAACGCAAGCTGTAGCACAAACGGGTGTTGGCACACTAAATCCTACTAACAGTATGGATATCGTAACTAATGCAGGTAATGTAATTATAAGCAATACAGGCCAATTGGGTGTTTTGGTTGCAAACCCTAAAGTAGCTTTAGATTTGCGTAGTGGTGGTGCCAATGGCTCATTTGCAATTGGCATGACCAATCAAACAGCAGTACAGGCAGGTGCAGGTGCATTGCGTTACAACCCAAGCCCTGCTATAGGGGTTAATGGCTATTTAGAGTTTTCTGATGGTACTGATTGGATTGGTTTTTTCCCTTTTGGAAAACCACGTATTGTAGTTATGGCAGAAAAAACGACCCAAAATACGGTTGTATTTGAACCAGGAGGCGTAGCAACAGGCAATTATAACGGAATGCCACCTCGGTCATCGGCTTATTTAACCAATTGGACAGAAAAGTTAGATTCAGATTCAGGTACACCAACAAATAATTTTGACCCAGCAACTGGTGAGTTTATTGCGCCAAGAACTGGCGTTTATTTTGCCACTTTTACCTTTGCATTGGCAGATAATAATGTTAATACAGGTGCTAATAACCAGGTAGAAGCTATTTGGGAAGTAAGAAACCCAGCAAATCAAATTATACAAAGAGTAAAAACTAACAATGGGTATCCATCAGATTCTGGTGGTGGTACAGTAAAGGTAGGTGCACAATGTACAGTGAGTGTTTACTTGAATCAAGGTGATAAATTAAGACCTTTTTCTTGGTGCAGTGTTTCCTTCGGTACAGATATGAGAACATTTGATGTTAGTGGAGGGTATAATGTGTTGACTATTGTTGAGCAATAGAGAGATAAGAGTTAGAGATTGAGCTAATAATAAGAAAATGATATTTCTTCAATAGTTTAAAATTTATAAATTATTCAAATAACAGATAAAAAATCTTAACAACTAATAGATAAGTATTAAAGCAAGGGCTAATAGTTACGGTAAAGTTATAAACAAGTTTATATGCCGAAAGTAAGCGAAAAAAGGACGCCCGTTCTTTGTTACTGTATTTTATCTAGGGGTATTTAAAATACTAGGCATCAAGGAGATGATGACATATTGGAAGGGTTTAATACTGCAAGTATGGGATAGCTGTCCCTGTAAATCTTTTAAATTCAGAAGCTATGTCATCCTCCTTTACTATTAAAACAAAAGATATGAAAAAAATGTATTATAGAGTTGGTTTCTTGGGAATCCTTTTGGTTGGCCAGATGGCAAATGCCCAAACAGTGAATAACGGCACTATGGTTGTAATGCCAGGTACGATATTGAGCACGGTTTCAGATTTTGACAATACACCCACGGGAGACTTTGTCAACGATGGAGAGTTTTATGTCTATGCCAATTTTAACAATGATGGGCTTGTGACCTATACACCAGGACCTATTATGTCGGATGGTTATACGCGTTTTCAAGGCACTAACGTTCAAAAAATTAGTGGATCAATGCCAAGTGAACTTATGGATGTGCTTTTTTATAATCAGTCAGTGCAACCTGCATTTGAGCTTTCTGGAGCAATAAGTGTTGCAGGAAATTCAGAATTCAATCAAGGTATTGTCAATAACGACGATTTTGGAGGAACCATTTCATTTGAACAGGAAGGTACCCATACCAGCACATGGAACGGAAGCCATGTGGATGGGGAGGTAATCAAGAATGGAAGTACAGATTTCCAATATCCAATAGGAGACAAGAATTTGTATCGATATGCTAGAATTTCTGCTCCAACAGATGTGGCCTCTACTTTTACTGGGAAATATTTCTTTGAGAATTCAAATCCGTTGTATCCTCATTCAAGCAAGCAGCCAGAGATAGAACTAATCAACAATCAAGAATATTGGACACTTACCAAAGAAGGTGGAACATCCGACATCTTACTGACCTTAAGTTGGGACGAATTGGCTACCACGCCAGCCAATGTAATTGCTTCTCCGGAAAGCGATATCCATATCGTGAGATGGGATGAAGCCTTGAATATGTGGGTGGACGAAGGTGGGATTGCCGATGTGAATAACAAGACGGTTACCACTTCGGTAGAAGTAACAGGTTATGGCGTTTTTACATTAGCTAGAGTAAAAACACTCGATACACCTTGTGTTAAGATATACAATGCCGTTACACCCAAGACAGCTGATGGACTTAATGATTATTTCTTCATAGAATGTATCAACAACTACCCAAACAATACCGTAGAAGTTTATAATCGTTGGGGGGTTAAGGTTTTTGATACTAAAAATTATGACTCCAATGGAAACGTTTTTAATGGCTATTCTAATGGAAGAACAACCATTGATGGAAGCAAGACATTGCCAACAGGAACTTATTTCTATATCCTTACCTATGAAGTTACAGATGTAGAACAGCCCTACACCAAGAAACAGGCTGGCTATTTATATCTGAATGCAAACTAATTAAAAAAAAAGAAAAATGAAAATCAAAACAATAGGGAAATCCTTTTTTTGCTTCTCGTTGTTATGGCTTGCAAGTGAAACAGGCTATGCCCAGCAAGACTCGCAGTTTACACAATATATGTACAATCCAGTCAACTTTAATCCAGCCTATGCAGGTTCAAGGGAAGTATTGAGTATATTTGGGATGCACAGGACACAATGGGTAGGACTTGATGGAGCACCGGTAACCAATACCGTTTCTTTTCACACACCCATAGCCAACAGTGATTTGGGTATAGGGGCTTCCTTTGTAAACGACAGGATTGGACCATCAGATGAAAATACTATTTCGGTAGATGTTTCCTATACAGTTCCTACTTCAGATTATTTCAAATTGGCATTCGGATTGAAAGCAACTGCCAATCTATTGAATGTGGATTATACAAAATTGACACAGCAGCCTGGGGATCCAGAACTGCAATACAATATTGATAATCGTTTCTCTCCTAATATCGGAGCGGGAGTATTCTGGTATTCTGACAGGTCTTATGTGGGGTTATCTGTCCCTAATTTTCTAGAAACCAGACATTTTGACGGAGCCAAGAACTCGGTTGCCAAAGAGAAGATGCATTATCACTTTATAGGAGGATATGTATTTGATTTGAACCCGGATTTAAAATTCAAGCCTTCAATACTTATCAAGGCAGTAGATCAGGCTCCTTTACAAGCAGATTTTTCAGCCAATTTCTTATTCAATGAAAAATTAACTTTGGGAGTTGCCTACAGATGGAGTGCCGCTCTTAGTGCCATGGTAGGTTTTCAAATTACCGATGGATTGTTAGCAGGTTATTCTTATGATGCCGAGACAACCAAACTCGCCAACTACAATTCAGGATCACACGAGATCTTTTTGAGATTTGAATTGTTTAAAAACTATGACAGGATTATTTCCCCACGATTCTTTTAAAAAGCAACCATTATGAAACTTAAAGTTATTTTCCAGACCCTATTGATTGTTGCTTCAATGAATGCATATTCACAAAAAGCAAAAATAAAAAAGGCAGATAAAAATTATGAAAACTATGCTTATATAGATGCCATAAAAACCTATGAACGTGTTGCAGAAAAAGGATACAAGGATGCAGGAATGTTCCAGAAACTGGGCAATGCCTATTATTTTAATGCTGAGCTTGACAAGGCCAATAAATGGTATGGTGAGCTTTTTTCCATGACTCAGGATGTCGAGCCGGAATATTACTACAGGTATTCCCAAACTCTAAAATCGGTTGGAGAATATGCCAAGGCCAATGAAATGTTGGAGCAATTTAACGCCAAAAGTGGTAACGACTCAAGAGCCAAGCTCTATGAGCAAAACAAGGATTATTTAAAAGTGATTGAAGAAAATTCCGGCAGGTATATTGCCGAGAATGCCGGAATCAATTCTGAATATTCTGATTATGGAACCTCTTTTTATGGAAATCAATTGGTTTTTGCAAGCTCAAGAACAGTAAAGGGGACTACAAAAAAAATACAGAAATGGAACAATCAAGCCTTTACAAGTCTTTATGCCTCAACAGTTAATGGCGACGGAGAATTACTGGAGCCAGAAAGTTTTCAATCAGAAATTGATTCAAAATATAATGAGTCTACTCCTGTTTTTACCAATGATGGCACTACGATGTATTTTACAAGGAATAACTATAATGACGGGAAAAAAAGAAAGGACAACGAAAGGGTAACATTGTTGAAACTTTATAGAGCAAAATTAAAGGATGGCAAATTTACGAATGTTACAGAACTCCCGTTCAATAGCGATCAATACAGTACAGCACATCCTGCCTTGAGCACAGATGAGAAGACTTTATATTTTGCTTCTGACATGCCAGGTTCTTTGGGACAATCAGATCTATATAAAGTAACCATCAACGCTGATGGAACTTTTGGGACACCTCAAAATTTAGGAAATAAAATCAATACCGAAGGGAAGGAAACCTTTCCTTTTGTATCGGATGATAATGAACTTTATTTTTCTTCTGATGGGCATCAAGGTTTAGGAGGACTGGATGTTTTTGTGTCTAAAATAAATGCTGGTTCATTTGAAGAAGTTGTCAATGTAGGAGCTCCAGTAAATGGACCAATGGATGATTTTGCCTTTATGATTGATACTAAAACCCAGAACGGTTTCTTTTCTTCCAACAGGGAAGGAGGACAGGGCTATGACGATATTTATAAATTCAAGGAGCTAAGAAAACTGATTTGTGAGCAATTATTGGCAGGAATTGTGACAGATGCTTCAACAGGTGAAATCCTGACAGATACAAAAGTAACCCTTCTTGATGAAAAGATGAACAAAATTGCCGAAACCTATTCAGATGCAAAAGGATATTACTCGTTTGATATAATAGAATGCAAGAAAAAATACTATGTAAGGGCAGAAAAAAGAGAATATGTAACTGTAGAAGAAACAGTGGTTATTGGTAAAGAAACAGGCGAAACAGACTTGCCAATTGCATTAGAAAAAGCTGTTGTTCCTGTAAAAATTGGGGATGACCTAGCCAAGGTATTCAAGATTAAGATTATTTATTTTGATTTAGATAAATCGAACATCCGACAGGATGCTGCACTTGATTTAGCAAAGATTGTTGATGTCATGAAAGAAAACCCAACAATGAAGGTAGATGTACGTTCGCATACAGATAGCCGTGCCTCCTTCAAGTATAATGAAAGTCTTTCGGATCGAAGAGCAAGATCAACTGTTGCCTGGATGATTGAACAAGGAATAGAAGCTAGTAGATTGACAGGAAAAGGTTACGGAGAGTCACAACTGGTGAACAAATGTGCTGATGGTGTTCAATGCTCTGAGGAGGAACACCAGCAGAACAGAAGAAGTGAATTTATCATTACTGAATTATAAAGAACACTAACAATGGGGTGGTATAGTAGACTATTTCAGAAAAAGCTTCCTCCATCTGCCAGACGGATGGTTGCAGAGCTCACAGAGTTTGAATTGTCCGAATCACACAAAATATTGCTGAGCACGGAGAACGTCGTTGAGGAGTTACTCGAACATATCAGCGAGCAACAGCAGTTAATAAAGCGGTATGAAGCGGAATTAGAAGTATTAAGATCTAGGAATATTTCCGATGCGGAAATACAAAAATAATTGAAGAGGGAAACGCGACTGTTTCCTAAATGGGTTGGGGAAAATTGCTAAAAGTTGTTGTCGGGGAGGGGAATACTTCAAAAGTATGGGTGTTTTTGTTTGAGAATTTGGGGTTTTTAAATATTTTTTTTAACAGTCCATACCCCCTCCCGATGACAATTGATAATGGATAGCTTTTGTAGAAACGCTATAGTATCAATAAACTACAAATTATATTCCTTACATTAATTAAAATAATAGACTTTAGATGAACAACCATCCAAATTTAAAATAGAAGTGATTTAAACTTTTATTGTATTAAATTTTTTAGAGCAATTACGATAAATGCTAGATAATTAAAACCTATCGAACTTGCTACTGTTGTGTCAAATCTATTCAACAAAGACCTGAAGCTGTCCATCCAAGCATTTGTTCTTTCAATTTTATATCTCTCATTATAAAGCTCTTGGTCGAAATACTCATCTCTATCTGTATCTTCATTTCTTTTGTTGATTCAAACCCTTTTTAATTGGCAAATAAGTTTAAATCACTACATTTAAAATAACATAATTAAGATGTAGTAAATGAAAATTTTACAATCATAATTCCACTCGAAAAATATAATGCATCTCGGAATTTGTTAAACAGAAAAGTTTTATTTTGAAAATTTTAAGATTTGTATGTTATAATGTTTACATTTGATACACAAACAACCTCTCCTTTCACAAAAGAAACATAGTCATGAAGAATATATTGTCCATTTGTATAATAGTTTATTTGTTTTCGTCCACACTTTTTGCACAATCTAACAAAATTGAGATTGATGAAAAAATACAAAAGGTGAATGATTTATTGGATAAATCTAGTATTTCAGATGAAATGGTTAATATTCTATTACAAGCTGAAAAAGATTCGAAAGAAATCAATTATAGTCAAGGGATTTTAGAAAGTGAGAAATCACTTGCTAGACTTTATCTTGATATAAGCAATTATAAAACATCTCTAAAATTTTGTAATAAAGCTGAAAAAATAGCTATTGAGCTTGAGGATAGTAAATCTCTTTCACAAATATATAGGCATAGAGCCCTTACATTTATGAACTTAGGATTTTTACAACAGGGACACAAAGACATAATGTCATCCATTGATAATAGTAAAAAGATTGAAGATAAAAACTTGCAGCATTATTGCATGGCGTTATCTTATCATAATCTTGCGGAATATTATGAGAAGACACAGGCATCGCAAGACACAATCCTGAGTTGTTTAAAAAAAAGCCTCAAGGCAGTTGAAAATATTAAAGGTGATATTAAATTGTTAGAGAAAAAACACTTTATGATTATCCTCTTAAATAAAAGTTTAGGAATGTTTTATACAGGAATTCATGAACCTCAACGACTTGATTTGGCATCACAATACATACTTGAACTATTAAAATATCGAGAGACACAGCCAAAAGCCTTTAGAATGGATGAACTCAATACATTGAATTCAATTGGCAGGTTTTATGATGCAAAAAAGGAACCAGAAAAAGCAATAAAGTATGCTAGTGAAGTTTTATTCCTAGAAAAAAAATCCAAATCACCCTTTGAAAGGCATCTTGCTTATGCAACATTAGCAAATTCTTATGAATCTATTGGGGATAAGAATTTATCAAATCAATACTTAAGTTTATATTCCACTCTTGTAGACAGTATTAATAAAGAAGAGAAAAGAAGTATTGAGTTGCCTATGGAACATATAATTTCTGATAAGGAAGAAAGTTTTAGCAAAACAATAGGTGATTTATTATTGATAATTGGTAGTATCATACTTATCTTGCTATTAGCAGGCTGGTTATTATGGAAAAGACAAAATAGAATTTTGCAAAAAAAACATAAAAAGGTAATAGAAGAGCTTATTGCTAAAAAAAATACATTGCTATTAAGAGAAGAGGAAGCTACAAACTTAATTGACAATGACAATCCTACACAAAGATCACTTAACATTAGAGATAAAACGGTTGAATCTTTACTTTTAAAATTAGAAAAGTTTGAAAAATCTAAAAAATTTATCAAGAATGAAGTGAGTCTTACTTGGTTGGCTAATTATATGAATACCAATACTAAATCTCTTTCGGAGATTATAAGGCAATATAAAGAAGAATCATTTAACGATTATATCAATAAATTAAGGATAAAGTATATAGTAGAGTTACTATATGATGAGCCAAAACACAGAGAATATAAGATAAGTTATCTTGCCGAAATATGTGGATTTTCTTCCAGAGAAGTATTTACCACAGTATTTAAAAAAGAAACTGGTATTTCTCCTTCTTATTTTATCAATAATTTAAAGAAAGACTTAGATATAAAATCTTCAGATGTTGTTGAGTACCAAGAATAGCTTATATTAGAATAGGCTTGTTTAAACAATAAAGAGAATTTACATTTTATAAATTCTCTTTATTGTTTTTAATTTTTAAGCATAATAAGTTTCCATCAAGCTTTTTCGCTCTCCGGTTTCCAAGTTAATATATTCGAATTTTTTATAAGAACAAAAAGATCCCATATCCTTATCACCATTAATGAAAATAGCACCAATGAGAAGTACATATTTGCAGGGATAATTTGTCTTGCTTACCAATGTTTCAATACGTTCGTTGATGGCTTCATACATCACTTCGGTAGCTTCAAATATTTGGTTTTCGGCAGATTTTATTCTGTCGGCTTGTTTCAAAAAGATTTGTTCAATGGTGTTCATTTGATAATCCAGATCGGTAACGTTTCCAGGTTCAATTTGGTTGTTCAGTAACTTGCTCAAAGCTCCTTTTAAAGCACCACAGCAAGCGGAGTTTTCGCTTTGTCCAATACGATGGATTTCGCCAATGGTTCCGTCTTTTGTAATCCCAATGTGTGGTGCATAAAACACTACAACCGCTCCATCTTCAGGAACGTGGTGTGCAAAAGCATTCATCCCAGTGACGCCTGCAAACGGATAGCCATTTAAACCGCCCATATGAAATGGACCTAACATTTCATAAGCTCGTGGCGGATATTGGATCGCGTTCACATCATCGCAACACATACTGTCGGCGTGCATTAGTTGGTTGGGTTTTAGACCTAATTCGTTTTCGATTACGTCTAATAGTTTGTTTACGGTATCTTCGGTTGTTTTAGCGTTGGGATACCATTTTTGTACTGTTTGTAAGCTCATAATAGTTGGTTTTTTTTTAGTTTTTTAATTGCCACAGATGCACAGATTTTTTGTTTTAATGATCTATAAATTCTTATCTGTGCATCTGTAGTTTTTTTTCTTATTTACATTGCTCAATAACACACTAAGATGTATTTCATCTGTGCATCTGTGGCATATTCTACAAAATCAATCTTTTATAATTCAATTTTAATTCCCCAAAGTTCACTATAAGTGCAACTTTGTTTTGTGAAACTTTTAAATAATTTATAGTTTGTGCAATGTGCTCATTTGCAATATCTTTTGTTCCTTTAACTTCTAAAATAACTTCATCAAAAACTACAAAATCAGCGTAAAATTTATGGGGAAGAATTATGCCTTTGTAATTTACTTCATATTGCTTTTCTCTTTCATAAAATATTCCAGCTCGGCTAAACTCAAGTTCTAAAGCATCTTTGTAGACAATTTCTAAAAATCCTGCACCGAGGGTGTTATGCACCTCCATACAAATGCCTATAATTTTATAAGTTTCTTCTTTTAGTAGGAATTCCATTTTTCAATTTTTTTTGCCACAGATGCACAGATTTTTTTATTATTGTCCCTCTGCTGATTTCTTTGTTTTAAATTTCTGATACAACATTTTATGCCACAGATGCACAGATGAAGATTTCAAAAACATCTGTGCATCTGTGGCTATTACATTAAAATATTATTCTGTGGTGCAATTGCCGGTGGTAAATCTTTTTCGCCCAGCATTTCCTTTAAATCTATTTCTATATTTCTGCTGATTTGTGTAATCGGAATATCGTTGGCGCTTCCTTCAAAAGGATTTTCGGTGCTTTCGCCAATTTGTTCTAAAACTAAAAATACCCAACCCAACAGTACACTGAAAGGTATGACAAGCCAAATGATGTTTTCGCCAAATTTTTCGGTCATTTTTGAGAATTCGCCTATAAATCCGAGCGGTAATAACAGACATAGAGCATTTGTAAAATACAGATTGATGCTCGAAAACTGACGTGGATAAGGGAAATTTTTGATGCGTTCGCACTTGCCTTGCTGGTCATACAAATCTTTTAATTGGTTTTCTAAGGCTACATAATTGTAATCACTAATCACGCCTGTTTCATTCAATTTTTTGAATACTGATGATTGTTGGGCAACGATTTGGGTAGCTCTGTTTTTGGTCGATAAAATATATTGGCGTTCTTCTTCGTTCAAAAACATCTTCAATTCTTCATCCAAACTGCTTTCCCATTCTGGCACTTTGTAATAGTTGAGATACTCACGATTGTAGCTTTTGGTTTTTACATTTTCCCAACTTTTTGTTTCCCGAAGTTGAAATCGCAAAGCCGTAAGCCAAGCAAAATGACGGTAAATAATTTGCTGATGAAGTTGATTTTCGAGCGTTTTATCTTCCGAACGGATAAAATCTTTTACCATTATTCCGAAAGTCCTACTGCTGTTGATGATAGCGCCATAAATTTGTCGGGCTTCCCAACTGCGATTGTAGGTTTGTGTATTTTTAAACCCCGAAATGAAAGCGGTTGCCGTACCCAACAACGCCACCGGAACCCACGGAATTGCCAGCCATTTTATATCTAAAAAATAGAATAATGCAGTTGGAACAATGCTTAGAACGAGCATTTTGTAAATCTTGACCCTTGTCCAGGGAATGAAATGGTGTAATTTGTAATGGCTTGATGTATTCATTTGAATTGATTAATGATGCGTACCGCTTATTTTTAGGTCTTCAAGGTCTAATTGTGTTTCTGCTTTTCTTATTTCTTCATCGCTAAAGTATTTCTCTCTTCGCATTTTAAACAGTTCTTTCCTTTGTAAATCATAAATTTCTGTTAGTACAGCATGGTAAGTTTTTACTTCCTCTTTGCTATTTTCATCTTGTGCTAAAGAATTTAATTTCTGTTGCGTATTGCTAACATCCCTCTCCAGATTTGATTGAAAGAAACTGATTAGTTCGTTGGTTTGTATATCTGATTTATACTTTTCATTCAAAATTTTTAATGCCAATGTATCTAATCTCAACTTTATGCCCGCCTGCTGTTCATCATCAGAAATTACCTTATCTATTTCTTCCAGTTTAATGAATTTGAGTACAAAAGGTAAACTTAAACCTTGCAAAACCAATGTTATAAATATCACTACGAAAGTGATAAAAACAATAAGGTTTCGTTGAGGAAACGCTGTGCCATCTGTCATTAGCATCGGAATAGAAAGAGCAGTTGCCAATGATACTACCCCACGCATTCCGGCCCAACTGATTACCAATGGGCCCTTCCATCCGGGCGAAGGATCTTGTCTGGCTTTTGCACTCAGCCAGCGAGGGATATGAGCAATTGGATATACCCATAGAAAACGTAGCAAAATAGTAGTTGCACTGATATAAACACCATATTTGATACCATCAAAAATAGAATATTCGCCTAAACCGTTAATGATTTCTGGAAGTTCCAATCCTATTAAAATAAATACCAAAGCATTCATTGCAAAAATCATTGTGGTCCAAACGCCCAACATATTTAAGCGGGTACTACCTGTCTTAAATATTTCGTGAGACCTGAATGACATAAACAAACCTCCGCTTACAACAGCCATTACACCAGAATAATGAAATTGCTCTGCAGCAAGAAAAAGTATGTAGGGTGTCATTACAGTTAAAGCTCCATCAATAGCTGGTGTAGTAGGTAAAAAGCGATGGATGGCATACATAATATGGGCTCCAACAAGACCTATCAAAACGCCCATCCCGGCTACTAAAAAGAACTGCCCAGTTGCATCTTGCATGGAGAATGTTCCTGTTAATACAGCTGCCAGAGCAAATTTAAATACAATTAGCGATGAAGCATCATTTACCAAGCTTTCTCCTTCTAAAATGGTCATTAATCTTTTAGGAACTTTTTCTCCTTTTAAAACCGTAGCAGCGGCTACCGCATCTGGCGGAGATATAATTCCACCAAGCAAGAAACCTAACGCTAGGGTCATACCGGGTATAAAAAGCGTAGCAGTATAGGCCACGACTGTAGAGGTTAAGAAAACCAGACCAAAGGCCAGCAGTGCTATTGGACGTTTCCATTTCCAAAAATCATTCCATGAGGTGTACCAAGCCGCTTCATAAAGCAACGGTGGCAGGAAAATCAAGAAGATAAGCTCTGGCTCCAGGCTAACTTGTGGAACTCCAGGTATAAAGCTGATGCCCAATCCTGCAATGACCAGAAAAATAGGATAGGCAATGCGAATACGCTGTGCCAGCATCACTAAAAGAAATACAACAAATAATAAACCCAGTATAAGCAAAAAGGTATGATGCATTGTTTGAAATCAAAAAGGTTAAAGATTATTTAGCTTGTCCAATATCTAATCTATCAAATTTCCCATCAGCATTTTGATGAAATTTGAAAAACACAGGAAAAGTGCCCCATTGTCCGGCTTTGAAGTTTCCTTTGATGTCTTTGCCATCGTTTGTTATGGTATCAATCGTTAGGAAAATTTCCTTCCCGCAGGCTTCTTTTACAAAACTTTGAAAGTTTCTTGGGTTTCCGTCATCGGTCATTGTAGCGTCTGCGGTAAAAAAGGAAAGAAATGTTTTGCTGTCGCCAGATTGCCAAGCTTCGAATGCTTTTTTTACAGTTTCGTTTGTCAATTTACTTGTGTCCATTTTGTTGTTTTTTTGAATTGTTTTTGTTTCTGATTTTTGAGTTTTGTTTTGTCCGCAAGCTGTGAGCGATGAACAAATCAAGAAGAAAATAATTGTTTTTAATTTCATTTTAGTAATGTTTTATATGCCACAAATGCACTAATAATTAATCTCTTAAATATTAATTTTTCAGCGGATGCTGTAGATAAATAATAACCAGGTTCAGCAATAGAAAAGGCAATTCGATAACCACGCCTTTCAAATCTTTATCTAATAAATGAAGGCAGATGATTAATAAAATGCCTGTTGCCATTAAGAAATTACCATAAACAAATGTTTTAGGAAACAGAATTAAGATGGCTGAAATGATTGTCACCGCCCCGTTTATCATCAGTGCAGTTTTGGAGAAATTCCATTTGCTGAACATTTCTACCATTTCAGGCTTGCCCGAAAGCATTGCATAGCCTTGTTTGAAGCCCATAAAAACGGCTACGAGAATTAATGCGGAGTTAATAATTTTTAGTACCATAGTTTTTGAATTTTATTGTTTATTATGAGTTGTTTTTATTACATTAATGCCATGGATGTTTATTAAATCTAAAGTCTTGTTTATTCGTGTATCCGTGACTAATTTTTTATTTTTGCCACGGATGCACAGATGTTTATAAAGTCTCATTCGTGCATCTGTGGCAATTTATATTACCCAAAAACACTTAGATTTTTAGCAATATCCTTCCCTTCATAAGGTGGAAAAACATCCAATTCCAAATCGGGATTGCCTATCAGCATTGCTTTTGTGTTGCTCAATGCATCAAAACCGGCCTTGCCATAATATTTCCCCATTCCGGCATAACCCACACCGCCAAAAGGCAAACTGTCTATCCAGCAATGCAGATTGGTTTGGTTGATACAACCACCGCCAAAAGAAACCGAATTGATGAAATAATCGATATTCGCCTGGTTTTTACTGAAGAAATAGGCCGCTAAAGATTTAGGTTTGCGTTTGATGATTTCAACAATTTCCTTCAAATCATTATACACCAAAATCGGAAACACAGGACCGAAAATTTCCTGTTGCATTGCAGGGTCTTCCCAAGTACTTGGATATAAGATTGTAGGTTCCACATATCGGTCTTTAACGTTAAAGTGTCCTCCCAAAACCACTTTTTCGGGAATGATGTACGATGCAACCCTTTCGGTGTCGTGTTCGCTAATCATTCTTGCAAAATCTGGGCTTTGACTTGGGTCTTCGCCATACATTTTGATGGTTGCCTTTTTTAATTTGTCAATAAATTCATCGGCAATACTTTCGTGCACATACACATAACCCGGAGCGATGCACCACTGCCCGGAAATTGCCATATGTCCCCAGAGAATTCGGTCAACCGCAATATCAAGATTAGCAGTTTCATCTACCACCGTCGGGTTTTGACCGCCTAATTCTAAAACGATTGGCGTCAGGTTTTCGGCGGCCGCACGCATTACCACTTTGCCAACCGCAGAACTTCCTGTAAAGAAAATGAAATCGAAAGGCAACTCTAATAATTCCGTAATTTCCTCTTTTCCGCCGGTAACGATGTTTACGGCTTCTGGTTCAAAATATTTTGGAATAAGGTCTTGAAAAAGTGAAGCAACGGTAGGTGTTGTATTGGCTGGTTTAAGAATTACCGGATTTCCGGCTGACAATGCCACAATTGCCGGGTCTAGCAACAATAAAATGGGTGCATTGAATGGACCGATGACCAAGGTTACTCCAAAAGGTTCTTTGTAGATAATGCCTTTATTACCAGTTTCTTCCAAACCTTTTGGGATGGCAACTGGTTCTGGGGTCATTAATTGTTTTAGGTTTTCTTTGTAGTATTTGATGTTGCCCATCGGAACTGTAATTTCAAACAATTGCTCGAATGGCGGTTTGTTGAAATCGGTTTTCAGGGCTTGACAAAATGCTTCCTGATTTTCGGTAAGCATTTTTTCCAGTCTGTTGAGTTGGTCCATTCGCCACTCATAAGTTTTAGAAACATCAGTATAAAAAAACTCTTTTTGTGTGTCGAAAATTGATTGGTAATTGTTCATAATTGTATTTTTTTTGGTTTTATTAATCATATATAAGTACCTGAATATTGGTACTTTGTAATTCCGTTTTTTATTTTAATTTTTTAATTGCTTTACTCTCAACCAATGATTTCATTTGCATTATAGCAACTTTATTGAGCTGTATCAACCTTTCGCTTTGTGATATATTTTGTCCGATAAGCAAAGCATTGATGCTTTCCATATTGCTTAAAACAACCAATTGTTCCAAAGTAGCATCGTCTCTTATGTTTCCTTTTGTGTTGGTATTTTTATCCCTCCATTCTTTTGCTGTAATGCCGAAAAGGGCAACATTTAGCAAATCTGCTTCGTTGGCATACACCAAACCTGCTTGCTGTTTCGTTATTTACTCACTTATTTTTATTTTTTTTAAAAGTGTTCGTGATTTGCTACGCTTAATTCTTTTGGGATTAAATTTTCTTTAATAGCATCTGTATGTATTTGGTAATTGACTTTGGCTAAGGTTCTTTGTAAGTTCCATTCTAGTTTAAGACGGTCGTTTTCTTCATCTTTAAGACGCTGAAATTCTTTGATTAAATAGAGCTTAAAACTTGGTGAAATCCAAGAAGCGAACTCGAAAGCAATATCTTTATGTGCAAAAGTTCCTCCACCATATCTGCCGGCTTTGGATGTAATTCCGATAGCATTTGTTTTAGAAATCCATTGTTTAGATGTTAAAACAAAACCATTTGCTCCTGCCTCATTTTTAATGTTACTGAATTCCGTAACATTAAAAATAGGATTATGAATTTGTTCCCACAATCCCATAAATTCCACAGTAAATCTCGTACTTAGCCAATGCGAAATAACTAATCCCGTAGCTTCTTCGTTTTTGTGCTTTGCTATATCTGTCAAGGAAATAAAATCATCTGACCTATCAGAAATAATTGTTATTTCACGTCCCTCTATTTCTACTTTCTTATTTTTTGCCATACTTCAACTTTTATTTAGGCTAATTCAAGTTTAAAATTATTTTTTATTGACTTAAATTCTAAGCAAATCCACCATTGACACCAATATTTTGTGCAGTAATCCATTGTGCTTCATCAGATATTAAAAATGCAATCACATTAGCAATATCATCCGTTTCGCCAATGCGGTTGAACGCCGACATTGATGCTAATCTGGCAATGGTTTCATCGGTTTTTCCTTGCGTAAAAAGTTCGGTGTTTACCGGTCCGGGCGAAACAGAATTGACAGTTATATTTCGGTTTCCTATTTCTTTTGCAAACACCTTGGTCAGTTGTTCTACTGATGCTTTTGTGGCAGAATAAGTACCGTAAGTTGGCAACATTAACCGAGTAACCGAGCTTGAAAAATTGATAATTCTTCCGCCATCTGCCAATCGTATTGAAGCTTCTCTCATCGTGTTGAAAGTGCCTTTGACATTGATGTTAAAAATCCGGTCGAAATCTTCGTCGGTAGTGTCTTTTATTAATTTATAAATGGCAATTCCTGCATTGTTAATCAATATGTCTACTTTTCCAAAATGATTAATGGTAGCTTCAAAAAGGTGTTTTACTTCTTCTGTTTTGCTAACATCGGCTTTTATGGCAATCGCATTTCCGCCCGAATTTATGATTTCAGCTACCACATTATCGGCATCAGCTTTTGATGTCGCATAGTTAATGACCAAAGTAGCACCTTTTGAGGCAAGCGTTTTGGCAATGGTAGCTCCGATGCCTTTGGATGAACCTGTGACAATAATAACTTTTTCTTTTAATGTGTTCATAATATCTTTTTTAAAATTTACATTTTGTGATTTTTATTCCTATTTATCTTTTCATCTATAATAATTTCATTCTATAATCCTGTCATCTTCTATAATCCTGTCATCCCTTCGGGATTTTCCAAGTCCGAAGGACTGATAGAATTATAGCAATTTTTTAGCGTGTATTTCAAAACCCTGAAAGGGTGATATTTGCTGTTTCTTATCATTTCACCTCTGCGAGGTTTGTTTGGTTTCTCGTTTCTTTTTCTATAATATTTTCATCCCTTCGGGATTTTTTTCTTCATAAAAAAACATAGTACAAACTGCCGTTGAATTTTGCAATCAGCCTGGTTGACGTAAAATCTTCTTGACAGGAATACTTTAAAACTCCACATCATCCGCCACATTTCCACCCTGTTCTTCGGCAAATTTTACAGCATATTCTTTTTGTTTTTGTTCTCTGTAATCGAGGTAGTGTTTTATGGTTTCATAGTCATCAACACTTTCCGAAGGCATCCACTGCATCGCCACACTTTGAAAATCACCCAAATTAATTCCGAAATTATCCTGTATCCATTGGGCTCCATCTATGCCATATTCGTAAGCAGATTGCCTTGCTCCGTTTAGTTCTTCATAGAAATAACGGTCGGTTCTCATGTTTTCGAGATTGGCTTTTCCCTCTTCGCTTACTTCCGCCTGTAATCCGCTAAGTTTTGGATGCTGGTCTGCTTCGCCAAAATATTTACCGAATAAAGTGGTTACTTCCCACGTGCTGTCTTCCTGCATACGGGTTACCCAAATGGCCGATGCTTCTTCGAAAATGGCAGGTTCTATACCTAATGCCTTGCAAATTTCTTTTACATCCAAGCCGGAAGCTATTTTTGCTGTTATGGTCGAATAATCTTGTAAACTTACTCCGTGAATGGGTTCTAATAATGGATTGCTCATAGTTTTAAAAGTTAATTTTGTTTGCTGTAATCGGTTAATAATCTGTTGTAAAATTTTTCGTGTTCTTCGGCTAAATCAGGATTTATTTTATTCCATTCATCAAACATTGCCCGAAGGTATTTTTGATATAAAATGGGTTGTAAATGTTCCAGTTCTTGCTTTGAAAGTTCTAATTCACCTATTTTTTTCTTCGTATTTTCGATGATGATTTTATCTTTTTCTCTCATTAAGCTGAGCTTCAATTTATGTTTTTGTAAATATAAACTCTGTATCTTTTCGGGCATCACACTGTACTCTTTCAATAAATGGTTTGTTCTCTGCTCTGCCAAACTTCTTCCTATATGTTCCAGCTGTTTGGCTTGTGTGCTTGGCTCAAATGTGTTTCGGGTTTGGCAAGATGGACAGCTTATATAGGTTGTGGTAAAATATATTTTAGTCAGCAAAATAGGGCTACCGCACTGCATACATCGAAAATTGTTTTTTGTAGCTTCAAATTCATCAATTATTTTTTGATATTTAATTTCGTAATCTTCCTGATGTGTATCTTCAATCTGCTGACGACTTTGGCTCAGTAATTCGTCTAACTTATTGTATCTTTCATAACATTCACTTCTAAAATCGAGATATAGCTTTCGCAAATCGTGGCTATCTGCTGGTAAGCAAAAATTCGTAACTTTTTCTTCTTTTATATCTGATGCTTTTTGTTGGATGTTTTGTAGTTGTCCCAACACGGCAGATTTTAACCGATGATAACCTGCCTTATATTCGTCTGTATCGGTTTCGTTCAATTCCACCAGTTCCGGAATGGCTTCTGTGATAAAATCCGTAGTTTTTTGTTCCAATTTTTCTATGAAAGAAAAGAACCGTTCTTTGATTTCATTCATCTCCGTTTTTACAACAGATAGTTGATTGTTTTCCTGATGATTGCTAAAAAATCCCATTTATAGTTTCTTTGAGTTATCCGATTTTTTGATATTAATTCCATCCGAAAGTTCTACTGCAAGAAATTCAAAACTACAATATGCACAATGGGTCAACCCGTCCTGTTCTGCTCTTCCCGCCCCACAATTCGGGCAGGTTCTGGCGTTCATTTTAGCAGTTTCTTCGGTGTATTCGCCTCCGTAATTTTTTCCCTGTTTCGCTCTTTGCTTCATTTTTTCGAGCAGAGAAAGGGGTTTGTTGTTGTTTTCCATATTGTGTGATTATTTTGATTTGTATTCTTAGTTATCATACTGTTATAAAAATCATTTGTACGGTTTTATGATTTAAAATAATTTCATCCCTTCGGGATTTTCACTGATAATCATTAATTATATTCTACAATCTTGTCATCCCTTCGGGATTTTTGTTCGGTTGTTGCATTTTTCTATAATCTTTTCATCCCTTCGGGATTGTATCGTTCCTATCTTTTTTATCAAAGCCCGAAGGCTGAAATGATTATAGCAAATCATATTTTCATTTTTTAAAAATCCTGAAAGGATGGTATTTGTCTTCTATTTAAAAAATCCGCATAGACACTTATTGAACATCATTTATTTTAGTTTTTCGAAAATTTCTTTTTCCGCAGGTGTTAATTGCTTAATAATATTTTCGGGCTTCTTGCCAAAGGTGGTGTACATCACGCTTTCCCAACAGTAATCTGCCATTTCTTGCACATCGTTTCCACTATCTTCAAAATCTTTAAGGGCTTCTTCGGTAAAATAGTATTCGGCAAAGTTTTCTTTGCTGTTCAGCAATAACTTTAAGCCTTTTTCATTAGCGAAATATGATGGAAACAACTTGTGAGGTGGATGTTCCTGCATCGATAGTATGCAGTTGACATACACTTTTACGGTACTTTCATTAAGCCCAAATCTTTCCAGAAACACCGGCGTAAATTTCTCCTGAATGGACTGATGCTCATCGTCAACCGTTTGCAGATAATCGATGACGACATCAACATATTTTTCGTCATCCAAACCCAATGCAAACACGGCAAAGGTGGATGGCATTGCACAATTTTCGTCTTCCACGTTGTTGTACCATTCGTGTTCTTTCTTGGCAAGGCTGATGTATTCCAAAATTTCCTGATGAAGGTTTGGGAATTGTACCGCACCTGCAAACAGGTAGTTTTGCCCGCATTTTGGTAAGCCTTTTATGGGCAACAATTGTTTATTGTTTGATGAAAAACTGATTTCGTAGCTCTCCGGGAAATCGGTTTTCAACAGGTTGTTGATGAACAGCAAAGCTTTGCGATAGGTTTCTTCTTCATCGTTTGCCATTTTTATTTTGATGGTGGCAAAAACGTCGTTAGCTTCGCAGGTTAGGGTTTTGTCTTTATAATTGGTCAATTCCTTTGGCAGATTTCCAGTACCGATTTTTTTGAGTTTTTCGACTTCACCTGAACCCAGTCCAGTAACTACATCAAAATATTGATTGGCTTTTACACTTGCATAACTTGGTCCATATTTTATATGGCAAACCGCCAAATAACATACAAAACTTAACAGTTCCTTTTCGTAATCTGAAAGCGGTTTATTAGCGATAGCCTCATTGCCTTCCGGAATAAATATTTTGTATTTATTTTTCTTTACTCTTTCAAATGTAATGCACACTAAATTGTTTATTTGTTCTCCTAGTGCATAATCATAACTATTAAAACCACTTAGTTTTCTCAATTTCTCAAAATAATCAATGTATAATTCTTTGCTAAATGGTCTTGTTTTAAAAAAATACTGAAGAACCATTGTATTTAAAAACCGTTCTCCTGTGTCAAGCACATAAGGGTTTGGATATTTCTTATCTGCTTTACAGGTGTTGTTGTTGATGGCATCAATAAACCTTTCTAAAAGTGCTTCATTGCCTTCTATTTTTACTAAATAATCTAATTCTCTACTCATATTGTTTCTTTTTATTTTCTATTTAAAAATCCTGCATACACCAAAAACCCACCGATTGCGGTAAAAAGTGGCATTATCAATCAATCCAGTCAAACAGATATTTTTCATCGTGTTCTATTTCACATTTTCAACCCCAAAAACCAATGCTTTCAAATTTTCAAGTTTGGTTGATTATCGAAAACTCGAAGTTGTATTTTTTTAATATTGCTGTCAAGTAGGTCATTGTTGAAAATATTTGTCCAGCTTTTCTGAAATTGTTTTTTTGTTGGGCAGTAGCTTTTCATAGTCTTTTGGAAGTAGCCTAGAAGTGCTGTAAGTTGCAACACCTATAGGCTGGTTGCCTGTTTTTAAAGAATATTCTACAGTGGTTCTGTTTTTTTCTTTGCAGATGATAATCCCTATGCTGTCGTTTTCGTTTGGCATCCGTACTTTTTCGTTGAGCACTGTAAGGTAAAACTCCATTTTCCCTTTGTATTCGGGCAAAAATTCTCCTATTTTCAGTTCTATGGCAACCAAACATTGTAGCTGACGGTGGTATAAAAGCAAATCAACAAAATATTCTTTATCCTCAACTTCTACCTTAAATTGATTACCTACAAATGCAAACTGGTGTCCCATTTCGAGCAAAAAATTTCGGATATTTTGGATTAAAGCGTTTTCCAGTTCCCGCTCCGAATGTTCGTCTGCAAGCCCCAAAAAGTCGAAAGTGTACTCATCTTTTATGGCTAAAACGGCTTGGTTTTTAATAGTTTCGGGCAATGTGCTTTCAAAATTGGTTTGGTTGAGCAAATATTTTTCATACGTTTTATTGCTAATGTGGTTGAGCAATATGTTTTTTGTCCAACCGAATTTTTTGGTAGAAAGTATATAAAACTGGCGCTCTAAATTATCTTTGCACTTGTTGAGGATAAGAATGTGTTTTGTCCAGCTAATTTCTCCAACCAATGGTTGGAGATTTTCATCGGTGTGATATTCGGCATAGAACTGAGCCATTAGCCAAAGATTGGTAGTAGAAAAACCACCTATACCCACAAACTCACGTTGCAATTCTGCCGAAAGCGTGGGTACAACAGCTTTGCCCCAGTTTTCGGATTGCTTTTCTGCAATAGATTTTCCGATTTCCCAATACAGGCGGATAAGTTCCACGTTTACAGCTTTCAAAGCATTGTATTGTGCTTCGCGTACTTTGGTTTTTATTTCGATGATAAAATCAGATTGCTCTGGCGATAATGATTTTGGTTCCATAAATAAGCATTTTTATATTCTGTGTTTGTGTTTGGGGTGTTGTATAATTTTACATTTTTTACAAATTGTATGTCCCTTTATGCTTTATCTAAATTGATGATAAAGCCTTTTTAACGGTTATTTTATTCATAATTACGTTCAAATTCCATTGTTTTTACAATCAAGCCCAAGTATTCTTTAAATTAATCATATTTTTTGCTGTCAGCAATTCGTCGTTATAATCATGTCATCCCTTCGGGATTTAACCATATTCTGACATTTTTGGTCTATAATCATTTCATACCTTCGGGATTTAACCATATTCTGTGACATTTTTGGTCTATAATCATTTCATCCCTTCGGGATTTCCCAAGTCCGAAGGACTGATAAGATTATAGAACTATTTATAAATGCAATATCAAAACCCTGAAAGGGTGGCATTATCAATCAATCCAGTCAAACAAATATTTTTCATCGTGTTCTATTTCAAATTTTTGAAGAAAATCCAGATATTCTTCCTTAAAGCTTTTTTTACGGTGATGTTCTTCTTGGTTCAAAATATATTGATACACATTTTCTATCTGCGAATGTGCATACGAAAATGCTCCATATCCTTCCTGCCACGAGAATTTTCCCTGTACCCAATTTTGTTCATTAATAAATTTCGAAGAATTGTTTTTGATATCACGTATCAAATCTGAAATGCTCTTTGCCGGTTTCAGTCCGACAAATACGTGAACGTGGTCTGCCACACCGTTCACAATAATTGATTTCTGACCTTTGCCTTTTATAATACCTGCTATGTATTTGAAAACCTCATCACGCCAAGGTTTTTGTAACAGATTTTGTCTGCCTTTTACCGCAAAAACATATTGAATGTAGATTTGTGAAAATGTGCCTGCCATTGTTTTTGTTTTTATATTTTCTATAATAATTTCATCTTTATAATCATTTCATCTTCTATAATCATGTCATCCCTTCGGGATTTTTGTTCGGTTGTTGTATTTCTTTCTATAATCTTTTCATCCCTTCGGGATTTTCCAAGTCCGAAGGACTGACAGGATTATAGAATCATTTAATGCGTATTTCAAAACCCTGAAAGGGTGATATTTTTTCATCATTTCATCTATAATAATTTCATTCCTTCGGGATTTTTGCTCGGTTGTTGTATTTCTTTCTATAATCTTTTCATCCCTTCGGGATTTTTTCCCATTGTGAAAATCATTTAATCATAAAAATTATAGTTCAGACGATGTTATATTTTATCAATCAACTCGGCTTTTTTCGTTTTATATTCTGCATCATCAATCAATCCTTCATCAAAAAGGATTTTAAGCTTTTTTAGTTTTGAAGTAATATCATCAACATCGTTGCTTTGATTATTTGATTGGTTTTGCATCTGGTTCATCATCATTCCCATCATTAAACCTTCATTAACGGCTGTTCCCCTTTGTGCAATGGCTTCGGCGGTATTAAATTTGGTAAATTTATCCATATCGGTTACCATATTCATATTGGTCATTTTATCATAATGAGCCGATACTTCGTCTGGAAGCGTAACACTTGTAATGGTAAACGTGGTCAGGTCAATCCCGAATTGAGAGAAATAGGGTTTTAAAAAGGGTTCAACTTTTTTACCAAGTTCGGTTACATTTCCTGCAACATCTTTTACTGCAATACTCTCATTGGCAAGCACTTCGCCAAATTTTGGGGCTATAAAATCTCTCAACTCATACTGCAACTCAAAAATGCTAAAGGTTTTATAAGAGCCTGCATATTGGCGAAAAAACGTTTCAAAGTCCTTAATCTGAATATCGTACGTTCCAAAAGCACGAATGCGAACCTGCCCAAACTCGGGGTCACGCATCATAATGGGTGCTGGCGTTCCCCATTTGTTGTTCACAAATTGGCGTGTATTTACAAAATAAATATCCGCTTTGAACGGACTGTTAAATCCATATCTCCACCCTTTCAGACTACTCAAAATAGGAATATTTTCTGTACTTAAAGTATGAAGTCCGGGCAGAAAGACATCTGCGAGTTTTCCTTCGTTTAGGAAAACAGCAATCTGCGTTTCCCTAACGGTAAGCTTGGCTCCATTTTTAATTTCTTTGTCTTCGTCGGCAAATTTCCACATCAGCAAATTGGGGTCTGGCGTGGTTGCTTCAATAATTTCTATAAATGGTAAATTCATATATCAGTCGTTTTTTTTGTGCTTATGTGATTTGTATTACTTACAACGGTTGAGGGTTTCGTCCTATTTAAAAACTCCAAAATTCTCCAACGGCAATGTAAGTACAAGCCAACCTAAAATCCTGTTACCGCTAGCCTTATCGCTTTGATACATACACATCACTTGCGGTGTGAGCCATTTAAAAAGTTGGATGTTGCCACCCAAAACAACCCGGTTTCGGGTAAATTGTCCGTTATCAAGGCTTAGAAATACTTCGTCTTGTAAAAATATGCTTGCTTGTTTTTTGAAAACTTCGATATTGTGGGTAATTCCCAATCGGTTTCTGTAAAATGATAAATCGTCTCCATCTCTAAATCGGTGGAAATACATATTTCTATCGGCAATCGTCCAGTTTTTTGCTATCGGAAAAGCCACAGTAGCCATTCCTAAAAACTGATGTTCTTCCACCTTGCCAGCGTTACCCAAATCTACATTTACGTAGGTATATCCTGGTGTTAGTGTCAGGTATTTGTTGACTTTAAAATTAGGCAAAGCCAAAATTGCCTTTACATTATCGGTTGGGCTGATACCTGTGTAAAGTAATAGCTTGTTGTCTTTTGGAATTTTCATACTCACGCCAGCCACCAAAAAGGAACTGACTCCGTCAATGTCTTGGGCTTTTAAATGCTGTGTCGAAAAAACAAAAAGCATCATACTGAATGCTACTATTTTAAATGGTTTTAAATTCATTTTATTTGAATGTTATGTTCTGCAAGACTGATTTTTTTGGGAGATTGAGAAACCTTTGTTATAGTGTTGTAATCATACCATTAAATGCATTTTTTTTATTTATACACCAGTTTCGCGTAAAATATTGGCGGTATTAATGTCATCCATATTGCGTTGGATTGGTTTGTGTTATGGATTTCACATAATCGTTTATTGATTTTGTAAAACCAAAAAAGTCGTACAAAAGGAATGAATAAAATGAAAATCCAGGAAACAGGCAGTTTGCAGATTTTCAGTATCGTAATATTATTCACAACAGGTATAAAACTTAAATATGGGTTTCTGTTATTTTCTTCAAATACTTTAAAAAGGCTGAATTTGAAAAACAAAAAGAAATAGAAAACATAAGGAGAAAAGAGAAGTCCCCAGAAATATGAAAACTCGTTAGTGGAAAAGAATTGCTTAATGCAAAAAACCGGATACTCGATATAAAAAAGAAAACTAAATTGTGTCACAAACGGACAATCGTTGTTTTGCATTTCATTGAGCAGACCTATTAAACCTTGGTTTCCTATATCGTTAGTTTGTTGTGGACAAAAATGAATAAATATATTTCCTAAACAGACTTGTATGATTTGTATAAGAATTGGAAATGCCAAAACTGTCAAAAGTGCAAATCCGAATTTCACTTTGTGTTTGTATAATTCTTTCAACAATAAGATGAAAAATATCGCACGAACAACTGTAAAAATATATGAAAATTCAAGATATTGAATTTGTGCAGGAATGATAAGTTTTAAAACATTTATAATTAATTCGAATAGTACAAGAATTATTAAGAATTTGATGATTGTGCTTTTGTGTTTCATTGATGTTATTCTATATTAATATTTACTGACAATTGATATTTGTTTTTTTTACTGATTTCAATATTGCGTTATAAATCAGATTTACTGCCGGAATTAAAATTGTGACAATGAGAATGTAGTAATCTTCATTATTGGTCCCGAATTTTTTGCTGAAATCTGGGCCCGCAATTATTTTAATTAAAAGCAATGAAAAAAGAACAGTGAACACTAAATTAATCGAGGTCAGTAAAGTGGTATTAGCAGGAGAATATGTTTTTGCCCAGAACTTGGATTTGAAAATATAAAACAGGTTATACAGTCCAAATAATAATAAGAACAGTGAAATTAAAGCGGGTTGTTTAATAATACCTATTACTGTTATTGCAAAAAATACTGTGATTAATACAATGTCAATAAGCAGTAAAAAAAATCCAGAAATAAGCTTCATTTTAATATATTTTAGTTCTTCGTAAGTTCAATATCTTTCTCGTATGTTGTTATTACCTTTAATTTTCCGTTGTCATACTATCATTTCCATCTGCTTGTTTTTGTTGTGTTGCTGTTCTAATTAATTCTTCTACCGAAATGTTGTACATCGTATATATCTCCGGATTATCTTTCAGACAGGTAATATCCCAAAAATTGTCATAGTTAAAGGCTGAATGGTTTTGGGCATATTTAATCGGGTCATTTATTATCAATATAGTTCTGATAGTTCCTATATAATTTAGTTTTAGATTTATTTGTTGGGCTTTAGCAACATAATCGGAAGGGATTATTTTGTCAAAATCGCTTATTTTTTCCAAACCGTAGTTTTCCAATTCATATAAAATATCCATTTGATTGGACTCAACATCTCCAAAGCCTTCATACATTAAATGGGGAAATAATTCACTAAATCTCATTTTAAAATATTTGGCGATATACTCAATACTTATCTTTTTGTTCAGAAGGAATTTTAGTTGTGTTTTTTTGAGAGGATTCATTTCTGTGTTTTATTTAATTTCCAGTGTTTTCAAAATATCAAAAACTTGCTTGTTTTCTTTGCCGGATTTCGGAGTTTCAATTACAAAATGATGAAATTTATTTTTGTGTATTAGGAAAACTTCTAAACTGTTGAGCTTATAAAGGTGGTTTTCAAATAACGATGTTTGTTTTGAAGTGTTACAAGAGATAAGGAATGTAAGCATTCCGATAAGTGTGAATGTGAAATTTAAGACGTTGTTTTTCATAAAATTGCTGATGACATTTCAAAGCTTTGCTTTGCGGGAAAACAATACTTCAACAAATGATATCGATGCCCAATAGCCGATATAATTACCATATTTTGTAACCCAAAAAAGGAAAACAAAAAGCAGAATAAAACCCGTTTTTCATTTTCCTTTTACTTAAAAATTATTAAACCATTTATTCTGACAATGCTTCGATAACTAATTGGGATGCTAAATAGCTACTGTGTTGCTGTTGAGCGGTAATCAATCTGCCGTCTCTGATTGCAAACGGTTCCAATGGACCGGCACATTCAAAGTTGGTGTTTGGGTTTTTGCGGGCTTCGGTTTCGATGGTATAATCGTTTACCGTCATTCCAAACATATCGTTAATCATATTCTCTTCACTATCAGCAAATCCTGTCCAGCTTTTGCCGTCTGCCAATAGTTTCCCGTCGCTCAATTTTGTCCATAACAGCAAAGATGTTCCGTGACAAATAAGGCATACGATTTTGCCTGCTTCATAAAAATCTGCAATAAACTTGTGCAGTTTTTCATCATCTTTAAAGTTAATTAAAGGCGCACCACCACCAGCTACACAAATAGCATCATAATCATTTACATTAAATTTATCGATAGAAGGTGTGTCTTTCATCAATTTACCATAGTCTTTATGATGAACAAACCCGATACTTACCAAGTCATTTTGATAAGCTCCTTCGGGATTTTCCGGGTCGCTGTGTGCGTCAAAAACTACTTCGCCACCCCAAGACGAACAAAAATCCACGTCAAATCCAGCATTGATAAAATCGAAAAATGGACGAGTTATTTCTTCTGCAAAAAAGCCCACTTTCATACCGTGAAGCATTGCCGGGTTTGAAACCAAACACAAAACCTTTTTCTTAGGAAATGTATGTTTAGGTTGTTTTCTGATTACGTTGTTGCTCATATTTTTATTTAAATTTTAAATTAAAAAAAAGAAAAAACCGACAATTAAGTTTTGCTTAACCGCCGGTTCTCAATAGATTATCTTGTGGTATAACCGCCGTTTGCAAATATGGTTTGTCCTGTAATCCACCATCCATCGGTTACTAAAAACTCTACCAATGGAGCGATGTCTTGAATATTCGTCAATCCACCCAAAGCCGAAGCTGATTTGTGGTAAGCCACGGCTTCTGGACTTTCCTGTCCGTAGAAAAATGGTGTGTCCATTGGGCCTGGAGCTACTGCTGTTACAGAAATCCCTCTGCTACCAAATTCTTTAGAAGCCGCTCTGGTAAAATGCTCTACCGGAGCTTTTGCACCTGCATAAGTAGAATATAACCCTGTGAATGCTGCTAATAATGAAGTAACAATGGTACATATTTTAGCATTGTCATTCACTTTTTTACCAGCTTCCTGCAGGAAAAAATAAGCAGCTTTTGAGTTGATATTAAACATAGTATCGTACTCTTCTTCAGTAGTTTCAGCAAATGGTTTTTTCAACACCATCCCTACAGTATTGATAGCGATGTCGATACCGCCAAATTTTGCGATGGTCTCGTCAAAAAACTTGGTGATGTTTTCTACTTTGGTTAAATCTCCTTGAAACAAAAATGCTTCAGCACCTAACGCTTGTACTTCTGCCAAAGTTTTTTCGCTTTCTGCTCTTGAACCCTCACTGTTGTAATGAATGGCTAATTTTGCCCCTTTTGCCGCAAAATCTTTACTTAATAATCCGCCAAGGTTTTTACCACCTCCGGCAATTAGAACTACTTTTCCTTTTAAATCATTTCTTGACATAATTTCTTCATTTAATAATTAGAATAATAACAAAATTAGATTTTCTACAAGTCCCTAATATGGTAAACTTTTTGGATGTTGTAATAAAATCAGAATTTCTTTTATTTTTTTAAGTTAACCGAGGTTATTTTAGTGAGAACATTTAGATAGTTTTTAAAGATCAGATGTTAATTTTCAAGCAATCCACTCAACAGAAATAACGGGTATTAAGTGTTTTTTTTATTCAATTATTTTCAAATTGTAATAGCAATAAAGAACGTCCCATTGTTTGTTGAAAAGTATAAGCTAGATGCTTATGAGATAAAATTTACACATTTGCTTTTACACATTTGCTGTCTCGCTGAATTCTAGTGTCTTTTATCCCATATCTAAAAAAAAATATATAATTATCAAGAGATGATTTAAGCCGGATTAAGTAGATATAACCAGATATTTTTTTTACACGCTAACTTTCATAAAAACAAAGTTTTACATCTTATTTCATTGGTGATTTATTCCGAAATAATTACATACATAGATTTACTCATGTATTTATTTAGCTTAAAATTGCATCAAATTTCCGTGTTAAAGTCTTTTAAAAAGGGAAAGCTAGAAAATTAACTTAAGCTTCTATCTGGAGCATTTGAAACATTTATAAATAAATCCTATGGACTTAAATATTATTATGCAGATTCCCAATTTTTACACAAGGTTAATAGAATATGGTATTGTAAAATCGAAGCATAGAATGGAGGCAGAATATATTAAGTTATGGAATAAAAGCTTCTTTTCGCTTTCGCTTTTATATCTTGTTATTGCTGTTTACGATTTTTTTTGGGTATCATCCATAATTTCTTATTGCTTTTTTCTTTTGTCAGTAATCTTTTTTTATTCTTTATTTACAGATTTAAAATTCAACAAGTTGGCACAGGTCTTTACCTATCTATTACTTAGCTTTATTTATTTTTTCATATCGTCACATATAGGATTTGAATCTGGTATTTATTTGTATTATATCCCTTTAGTGTTATCTATTCCTAATTTTTTAAATATTAAAAAGGATACAAAGGAGATACTAATAATATGTTTTGTTATTGTTTTTGAGTTCTTTTTGGACTTTAAGATCAGCTCGGTTATACATCCACAGAAAGACGCAATTTTTTTAGAATCACTTTTAGGATCGCTTGCTTTTATATTCTGGATTGTGTATTTTATATTGAGAAAGCAGACTGTATTAATAAAGTATTACAAAAAGAAGACAGGAATACGTAGTGCTGAAGTAGATATTGATATAGATAAATTGAATGAAGTTGTTGATCTAGCAAGAAAGGCAGATTGCATTTTCTTTATAAAATTTAAGGACTTGTATCCTTATTTCTGTGAGAGATTAATTGAAATTCAGCCATCTATAGTTACAACCGAACTTGAATTTTGTGCTTATATAAAATTAGGTTTTTCTACAAAGGAGATAGCAAGATATACAAGTAGCAGTGTTAGAAGCATTGAAGGTAAAAAATACAGAATTAGGAAAAAATATAGCATTCCTGAAAAAGTTGATATTTATGTATGGATAGCCAATTTATAAAAATACTAACGGATTAGGTGCGAATACTTGGATCAAATGACATTCACTTTATCTGCTTTTTTCTTTTTCATAGTCCCCTTTCCTTCGTACCCATTACGCTCTCTTTTATAATCGTACTTTTACTTTTTTAAAATTTCCGTTTTCATCTTCATTCCATTTGTCGTCTCCAATTAAATAATAGTTGCCTTTCTCCTTAATTATTCGATTTTCAAAATCTTTATCGTTAGATAGGAATCCATTTGTTTCTGCAATTTCATTCCAGTTTCCGTTTTTAAAAGACCAAACGGAAATGTTATTCCACCAGCCTTCATTCGTTCTGGAAAAAATTATTATTTCATTTGCGTTGTCATTAGTAACATCTTTCGTTTTTGCAACAACAATTCCTAAACTTTGTGTAAAAATAATTTTCGGAATGTTATTTTTAAATTCAATAGTTATCTCGCAATTGTTCTTCCCGCTCTCTATTTCATTTGTTTCTCTATTCCATTTGTAATTTACGAATGCCGTATCGTTAACTTTATCATTATCAAAATCTCCAACAAAGAACCTTCTGTTTACGGTTTCGATATTATTCTGAAGAGGTTTTTCTACTTCTTTCTTTCTCGATATACTTTTTTTGTTTTAGTCTCACAACCATAAACGACCAAAAGTAAAATTAGAATTATGTTTTTCATAAATACGATTTTAGAACAGTGAATACATATTATCGTTTGACATTTTTTTACTTGTCGATTTGTTTTAGCAGTTCATTGAGTTCTGAATATGGAGCAGTGTTGTCTGTCTCCCATTCTTTCTGGTTATTCATCCTTGCTTTAACGGCCTTAATACTCTCCGGACGACTATTTTCTAAAATCTTAAAGACTACGTTTCTGGTAGGAAAGTCTGTTGGATCATAATACATCCAAACATTTATTAAAATGTCCAATTCATTTGGGTCAGTCAATTTGTTTACTGATTCAAGGCTCTTTATCATTAAGTCTTTGTCATTTTGAGAGTCAGCTGATTCCTGGTATTTAACATAGACGTCAAAAATGTTTTTAATATTTTGTATGTGATTTACAAACGCAGTGACTTGAACTTTGTCATTATTAATATCTTCAACAACAAACTTCCTGTTTACAATTTCAATTTTCTTCTGAGTCGTTTTTTCCATTTTATATTTTCCAGAACTACTTTTTTTTGATTTGTTTTCACAACTAAATTTCAAATAGCCTATCAAAAAAACAAATAGTAGTACAACAATGTTCCAAATGATTAAACGAAAATGGGCTTTTATTTCAAGACTTTCCCTACGTACATATCTGTACAGCATATAAATAACGAGTAAAATAACTGTTGCTGGAAAAGCAAGAAATATGATGATATAGAATGTTCCATAAAATACAATATAGGGAAGACCTTCTAAAATAGTGACTGTTGTTTGAAATCTACCATAATAGCCTGTCTTGGGAAAAATAACGAGCAACAACGATAAAATGCTCATGCCTAACATCATCCAGAATATAACCTTGATTAGATGGCATTGCTTTCGAAATCCACTGGTCGTAGATGCCGTTTCTGAATGATTCTTTTATCTTTAGCATGATCTAAAATCGGTATTATAATAGTTTTTTTGTCGACTCCTGTTTTTTTTATTACAGGAATTCAATCGAATGAATAATAAATCAGCTCCGTTACCTTCATTTGAAGCTTTTAAACAGTTGCTATTTCGTCAATGCATTTCCAATTCTTGGTTTCCTTCTTTGATTTTTTCAAATAAGATTTTTTATACCTCTGGTCATTACTGTTTGAATGATAGAGATGGTTGGTTTTAGTATCAAACATAATCAACGGATGGTTTTAGTCTTGTCATTATTCACAAACGAAAACCGTATTTTGAAACATATATCCAACAGGTGGTTTTCCTGTATAAAAATTAGACCAGGGCCTTTTGCCTTTGTAAAGCGCCATATTTTCTAAAACTTCGGTACAGGAAGGAAAATGTTTTTCAATAGCCTGAAACATGGCTTCCTGCTTGTCTGGTTCGTCTTCCCTGTAATAAGCAGATTCAATTTCCTTACCATTTGCATCTAAAATGGAGTAACTGATTTGCAACCGATCCCTTTGGCTGCCATAAGGCCTGAAGCAACAAATTAGCTTTTTGTCTTTGCCATTTATCAAGGTTTTATAAAATCCGAACGGCGCTTTTTCATTTCTTTGCAACCTCACATAAGTTACGCCATTAACTGTTTCCAGTTTTTCGATTTTTTCTATGTCTATTCGGTGAGGCGAAGACTCAAATTTACCGTTTTTCTTTAGGTATTGAACATAAACGCCATCTCTCCACGTATAAAAAACATCATGGTCTTCGATAACGATTTTTTTTCCATCTTTCATATACAAGAATGAATTTTGGGAATTGGCATAGGAACAAGTCAGAAGTCCTAGCAATAATACTAATTGTTTCATTTTTAAGGGTGTGTTTTAAGTGTTAGTATTTATAATAATGTGAATCTGTGTTCAAAAAGTATATTTTTCTGTTTGTTTAAAATTAAATCATCAAGTGATTGACAATTAGAATTATCTTCATTTCAATTCTTCAGTTTTTATTATTGTTATAGCTTTATTTAAGCATTTGATTATCATTAAAAACATGAATGACCTACATACTTTTCTTATAGTGATTGTTTTTAAGTTCTATTAATTACTTCAACAGAGGAACAATCTTGATTTGTACCATATCACTGTCATCTTCCCAGCTTCCCGGATTGTCTTTCCAATTGGTAACCATTATGACCTTGCCTGTTTTGTCAAGCAAGATATATTTAGAAAAACCATCAATCATTTCAAATTGCGGTGGGGTTATTTCTTTAACAAATTTTGTGTTGCGTTTTTGGGTTTTATCTCCATACACAGCATCTTTTAATACGGCAATTTTGATATCCTTGTCGAGTTTTTGCAAATAATCAATTGCGCGACTAGTCCTATCACTGGTTTGTGAATCAACCAGTAAAACATAAAATTCTAGATCATAATCTTTAGCAAGCTTAATTGCTGTAGGCAGATGCAGGCGACATGGCTCGCACCAAATACCAAAGGTAAAAAAGAGGGTATTCTTTTTACTCGATTTTTGTGCCAGTTTGTAAATGTCGTTACTGTCGACACTTAAAATTGTTGTAGCTTTGGTTGCAATGGGTTGTTGTGCAGTGGCACAAAGAGAACAGATAAATGTGCAAAGTAGAAGGAATTGTTTCATGGGTAAATTGGTTTTATTGATTTATTTGGACAAACTCAAATTAGAAGTCCAATTCTATAATCATAGACGACTAAACTGGCAAGATGGTTGTACTTGCCAATAATAATTTTTAAAACCTGCTATCTGTCACAAAAAAAAACCAATCAGTAAGGTAAATCTGTTAAATGTAAATGGCAGGTAGGAAATAAAAATATTTTCGTTTCCTAAAATCATTTTATATTTACTTACAGTCAGTTCTTTTTCGATTTCATATCAGAAGATTATCTGATACTTGTTTAAATATAAATCAATAAATTTTACCAAGACTTACAATGCATATAAGATCGGATGCAGCTACACCAACTCTTTCTTTAGTACTATTGCTTAACCATCTATGGTATTTCAGACAATTTTTAAGGATTGAATCTGCCCATCCTCAAATTCAAACTCATACTCGAGTACCAACGGACTTCCCGGAAAGGATCCTGAAATCTCAGCTTTTAAGGTATGTTCAGCTTCTGAATATTCAAGTGGCTTCATCGTTGCTTGGTATTTCTTATTTGCTTTTTCTATCCACTTTTGAATTTCTTTTTTTCCATTGTGTGTGTTTCCTTCATCAAAAACCACTGCTGTTTCGGTAAAACAATTTGCATAAGCCAAGCTGTCAAAACGGTTTTGTGCTTGAACCAAATCTGCTACTACTTTTGGTAAATTTTTCATAATCCAGTTTTTATTAAGTGTTAATTATTAAATTGTTGGTATTGTTCCGCCATCTATTACAAACTCGGTTCCTGTAAGATAATTGGCTCTTGGCGAAACTAAAAAGCCAACCAGTTCTGCTACTTCTTCAGGTTCAGCTGGCCGTCCAAAAGGAATTCCACCCAAACCCTCCATCACACTTTGTGTGGCTTGTTCAATCGTTAGGTTTGAACTTTCTGCGATTCGCTCCATCATTGCCTTTGACGAGCTTGTGTTTATCCATCCCGGTGAAACGGCCAATACGCGAATACCTTTTGGAGCCACTTCGTTTGACAGTCCTTTGCTGTAGTTGATCAATCCTGCTTTTGCCACAGCATAGGGCAGGGTGGAATCAAACAAAGGCAATTTTCCTTGAATAGAGGCAACGTGAATTATCACGCCACTCTTTCGTTCAATCATTTGGGGTAAAAAGCCCCTGTCTAATCTTACCGGTGCCAGCAAATTACCCTGCAGTGATTGCATCCAATCTTCATCATTAAAACCGAAAATCCTCCGCCTTTTGTTTCAGATCCTCCCAAGTTGTTTACCAAAATATCCAATCTGCCATATTTTGCCAAAACTTCATCTACTACTTTTTGAGTTCCTTCCGATTTGCTTAAATCTGCTCCAATAAAATGTAGCTTTTCATTGGTTACTTCAGGTGGATTTCTCGCTGAAATGTTTACGATTGCACCTGCGTTTAAAAGTCTGTCGGCAATTGCCTTTCCGGTTCCTTTTGTGCCACCGGTTACCAAAGCTATTTTTCCGGATAATTCGTTGTTGAAATTAAATACTTGATCCATTGTTTATTTTTTTTGTACAAATTTCAGTTATATATGAATATCAGTCAATTACGGAAATACGATTCACATAGGGATAAATTTTTCCCCTATTGCACTATTTGGAACATTGCTGTAATTTTGTAGTATGTATGAGAGAAAAACTTTGCCGAACCTAAACTGCGGTTTGGACTTGATAGGAGAGGTGCTGTATGGCAAATGGAAAATGCGTTTGCTGTGGTTTATCAATGAAGGACACCAGCGTCCGAGTGAACTACAACGTAAAATCCCAGATGCTTCAAGAAGGGTTTTAAATATCCAATTGAAGGAATTGGAAGAGCATGAACTGGTAACAAAAATCATTTATCCCGTAGTTCCTCCAAAAGTTGAATATTCCTTAACTGATTTTGGAAAGACCTTGCTTCCTGTGATTTCTGCCATAGGCAATTGGGGCGATGCCAATGAAGAGCGTTTGCGAAGGTTAATTCTGAAACGATTGGAGATAGAAAAGCAGTAATCGTTGTTTTGAACTACTGTATTTAACCCTTTAATAATTATAGTGATAAACAAAAAGTAAAACACACGAAAAGGATTTTTCCATCGTGTTTTTTTTTTGTCGGAAATTATAATTGCTGTTTACAACTTCTGAGCTTCAAAATATAAATTCCGGCTACATTGATCAGGGTTTCCTTTTTTGTACTATATAGGTGAAGTTCAAATAAAAATTACTTTCTTCCACTATATCAATATTGTTCCTTGGTAACCTTGAAATGTAAATGTATCCTATATCGAATTTTAAATTATGTTTTGGCTTGAATGAAAAATTGGCAAACAACCTGTCATGATCGAAAAAATGTTGTGCATCTGTGCCGGAAGCATTAATGAAAATCTCATCACCGATACTTACATTACATTTTGTATTAAAATCATACCTAAAAGACAAACGATTCCGCAGACGAATTACATTTTCAATTGTGCCTTCGAAAGCCCTATACTCTAAAGCTGTCCTGTCTACAATAAAAAAATTGCCTGCCAGTTCGTGCTGTAATTCTACCGATGCCGAAAAGCGATATTCGTTTGTTGGTTTTGAAATGGCATCGCTTGCATTTTGAATAATTCTGTAATTTGAAAAATAGGCAAATGGCGATATCGCATAGACTACGTCTTTGTTTTGTTTGTAATATATCCAAGTCCTAAAGGTGTACATCAGGTTTTTGTCGAATAGATTATCGCCTTCAAAATCATTTTGCCTGCGGTGCTGCAGCTCAAGATCGGTTTTTATCTTTTCGGTTATAGGAATACTTAATGTTGTCCTGAACCAACTGTTGATGTGTTCCTGTGCGACAGCTTTAAAAGGAAAAGCACATACTGCAATCAGTATGACAGTGCTTATTTTTGATTTCATCTGTTATTGTCTCTGTGAAAATTAATGGGGCAGTTTATCCCTAAAATAGCCGTACACCCAAGTACCCACAATGGCAAAGAAAAGCGTAACAACCATCACGGTTACTCCAGTTCCTATCTGGGCGAAAATTGGACCAGGACATGCTCCAGTAATTGCCCAACCTAAACCGAATATCAATCCGCCAATGATCTGTCCCTTGTTGAAGGTCTTGTCATGGAATTCTATTTTCTCACCATAGATGGTCCTTATATTGAATTTCTTTATCAGAAAAACTGAAATTATTCCAACTAAAACCGCACTGCCAATAACACCATACATATGAAACGACTGGAAACGGAACATTTCCTGGATGCGGTACCAACTAATGATTTCGGCCTTGATGAATACAATTCCAAACAACATACCTACGATGAGGTATTTTATATTGTGATACCATTTGTGTTTTAAATGACTTTCATTAATACAAATGGTATCTAATGACCGAGTTTCAAAATCTTTATTCTGATCTTTGATTTTCATTATATTTAATTTTAAAGAGAAAGAATATAGGGAAGAATGAAATTGGCCATTATCAGTCCGCCAATGAAAAAGCAGCAAGTGGCGACCAGCGATGGCAACTGCAGGTTTGACAATCCAGAAATGGCATGACCGCTGGTACAGCCACCAGCATATCGTGAGCCGAAGCCAATCATAAACCCACCAACAACCATCATCAGAAAACCTTTAAGTGTAAATAGATTTTCCCAAGAGAAAATTTCGGTTGGCAACATTCCATTAATGTTCGTTATACCATAAGTGGCCAATTCTGTCCTTAAATCATCATTAATGATGATAGGATTTGGATTGGATAAAAAGTAAAATGCAATTACACCACCCATGAGAATTCCGACCACGAAAAACATATTCCATATTTCTTTTTTCCAATCGTATTTAAAGAAAGAAATGTCTGCAGGCAAACAGGCCGCACAAGCGTGACGCAGGTTGGCACTGATGCCAAAATTCTTATTTCCTAAAATCAATAGTGCCGGAACCGTAAGCCCGACTAGCGGACCAGCAATGTACCAAGGCCAAGGCTGCCTGATGAATTCTATAATCTCCATATCTCAAATTTTATGATGCAAATTTGGGCGATATAAAAGACCTGTTTTGTAACCTTTATCACATAGCAAAAAAAAAGTGCCTGATTGCTCAAGCACTTTTAAATTAATTAATCTAAAAAATTAAGATTTTCCTTTTTTTGAAGAACAGCAACTTGCTTTCTTATCTGTACTGCAAGATTTTTTTTCTTCAGTAGAACATGATTTTTCAGTTTTTGCTTTTTTCTTTTGCTTCGGCTCTTTTTCTTGGGCGTTAACGTTGATCGAAAAAGCTAAAGCCAGTAAAGCCGTCATTAAAATTGATTTTTTCATTTTATGATATTTTAAATTATTTTTATTTTTTGAAGTTGTATTGTTTTTAAACTATTCTGAAAAGGTTTCTGGCGGTTGCCAAACCTTGCAGTTATAGGTGGCAATTATTTCTTTTTGAAAAGAAGAAATCACTTGCTTTTCGATTTCAAAAGAATTTCTACTGAAATCATAGTGTATTTTAGAAACTAAAAATTGACCAAAATTAAAGTTGAGGTTCAATATACACTTTTCCTTGCCGCATCCTAACGGTATTTGTTCTTTTACTTTTATAGCACATTCTGTTTGACATTTATCTGCAAAAAGCATCCTTACTGATTTAACAGACGGGAGAAGCGTTAAAAGCAAAAAGTAGGTGCAGATTAAACAAGCAAATAATTTCATTGGTGAAAATATTTTAATTTGAAATATATAATTTCATGCCACCTCTTTTTAAATTGATGCCGTCTATATGTCCCATCTTGCTTTTGTCATCGGTAATCAAGTGCATGTGGATGAAAGTGTCATGGTGTGTGAAAATTGCCTTGTGCTGTGTTGAAAAAAAGCCAACAATGATTACGTTTTCTTTATTTAGCTTGTAATTTACTTGTCCTTTATGTGCATCATCCGGCGAAGCTACAACTGAGCCTTTTGGTAAATTTACAATGTGTATAGAAGCACTATCAATACTGCCAACTAGTTTAAATGTAAATGGCTTGTCTGCATTTTGATTCAGTTTTATCAGATAAGCTTCCAATTGCCGGCCTGTAGTGATTTTTTTTGGCAGCTTATATTCTTTCCAATCACCAGTATTGGAGTAAACAAAAAAGGGTGCCTTGACATTGAAAGTCTCTTCTACTTCCATAACCGTATCTGACACCACTTTAGATTTATATGATTTGCCATCAACAATCATCAGTTCGCCGGATAAATATTCGACCGGACCAATTCCGTATAAATTTGTCTTATCTGTAATTGTGTCCAAATATACAGTGCCATGTAATTGTCCTTTCCACATTACATCTTTCATTGCACCAGCTACGCGAACATCAGTATTTTGTTGTGCATTTGCGGTTTGTAAAAAAAACAAACTGATAAATGCTGTCAGCATATTTTTATTCATTTTATATTTTGGACTTTTTAAGGCAGGCATCAATTTATTTTCAATATTTTATATTTTTCATCATACGAAACAATTTTTTGCAATGTTTTTAGAGCAACTTCCGTTTTGCTGACAATTAAAATTTCAGAAAAATCAGTATTCATGCTTACGCTTAAAACACCATCAATTTCAAGAAATTTGCCCGAAACAGTATTCATACATCCACTGCAAGTAATACCTTCAAAATGGTATAAATTGACTTGGTTGGGGTGGTTCTTTTGAAGTTCGATAAACAACTCTGTATTTTCTCTTGCAGGAACTGAATTTTTAGCCAATGAAATTGAATTAAAAACAAAAGCTTTTTGAAATAATTGTTCATACTCCTTTAGATTTCCTCCAAATGGCGGGCCTACTTCAAATTCACGATTGAAAAGCAATCCGATTAATTTGCCATGATCGGTAAGCAATTGGTGCATTTTCCAAACATATCTTTGTCTCATCCTTGGAGGTAGGGCACAGAAAAAAGTCTGTTCAATAATGCAATCGTAATTTCCAGCATGCTCAAAGAAATCCCCTAAAACAACCCTGATATTAGTGTTCTCTACAAATTTATGTTTCAGGTTTTCTACCAATGTTGGTGCGATATCGATAACCGTAACATTAGTGAAACCCTTTTGCAAAAGATATTCTGCTTCATAAGTATTGCCACAACCTGGAATAAGAATTTTGGCGTCCTTATTTTCGATAGTATCGATATAAGTTTTAATTGGCGGCGAAACTTCTCCCAAATCCCAACCAGTTGCATTGGCTTGGTATTGGTTGTCCCAATAGGTTTTATCCAAAGGCAAATCACAGGTAACTACGCAACATTTTTCTTCACTCATAATATTCTAATTGATAATCTCCAATGTGTTTTTTATTCTCTAAAATCGATTTTTTATGTTTGAAATAATTTGCAATTCCGAGTATGAAAATCACAAACGAAACTGCAAATAAAGCTATTTCAATTGACAAACTATTCTCTATTTTTAACAAATTTTGCAAACTTAGACCAGCAATTAAAAAATACATCGCTGTTCTTAAAAATGCTAAAAAAGTAGATTGGTTGGCCAATACAGTCCGCTGTAATGCCAACCGTTCTCTTAAAATCAGGTCTTTGTTTATTGCTTTCTCGCTTTTCATTTATCTTTTCTGGTATTGATGCCAAAAGGCAAATACAACGGACAAAAACCAATAAATGATGTCAGTATAAAAACTACTGCCAATGCACCAAGTACAATAGCCAATGTTCCATTGATTACATCAGTATAATATAAAACTCCAACAACTATTGCCAGGATGAAACGTATTATTTTGTCTGCAAATCCCATATTTTTTTTCATAATGAAATCGGTATTAAATTATTAGTTGGTTTTTTCTACTATAATTCTTGTGATTTCTTCTTTAGATAAAACACCAGACTGCCTCCATAATTGTTTTCCCCCTTGAAACAGCATCATTGTTGGTACGCCCCGGACTTGAAATTTTGAAGCCAGCTCCTGATTTTTATCCACATCAATCTTAATAATAGTGATGCGTTCGCCCAGATTGTCCTTTACCTGTTTCAATACAGGAGACAGCATCTGGCAAGGACCGCACCAAGTGGCAAAAAAATCAACCAAAACTGGATTTTCTGAATTTATTATATCGTTGAATTTCTTCATTTCGTATTTTTTTTGTTGTTATACAGAACAGGCATCGTTGCCAAAACTAATGTTAAATATAGTGCTTATTTGTCTAATATTCCTTTTACATCCAGCCAAGTACCGCCATTAGTAACATTAGTAAATCCATTTTGCATTAAGATTGCTTTGGCCTGGCCGCTGCGATTTCCGCTTCGACAAAAAACAATGATGTGTTCTTTTCCTTCAAATTTTGATAATTGATCTTGTATCTGGTCCAAGGGAATATTGGTGGAACCTTTCACATTGCCTTCAGCAAACTCTGACGGTGTGCGAACATCTACTAAAAATGCGCCCTCTTTTATAAGATTTTCCATTTGTGAAGTGTCTTTTTTTGAAAATATATTTTTGAATGCTCCAAACATGGCGATTGCAATTAATGTTATGATTATTATTACTTTAATACTTTGCTTTGGCATACAAAATCTGTTTTAGGAACTGTAGTTTTTGCAATAGCATTAAATCCGCCTTCAATTTCAGAGAAGTTCCTATATCCACGGGCCTGTAATATTGATGCTGCCATCATAGAACGGTAACCACCGGCACAATGCATATAAAAATGTTCTTCGAGGTTAATGTCTTTTATCCATTCGTTGATTGACGCTAAGGGACGACTATAGGCCTGATCAACGTGTTCTGCTTCGTATTCACTTTCTTTACGGACATCAATAATTTTGCTTTCGCCGATTTTAAGTTCTTTTTCAAATTGCTCGGCAGTAATCCTATCAACCGTGTCAACATCAAATCCTGCTTCAGCCCAAGCCTCAAATCCATGTTTTAAATGCCCAATTAGATTATCAAAGCCAACCCTGGTCAGACGGGTAACGGTTTCTTCTTCCATTCCAATTTCTGTAACCAATAGGATAGGCTGTTTTACGTCGCCAACCAATGCACCAACCCAAGGGGCAAAATCGCCATTGATGCCAATATTTATTGATTGCGGCACATATCCCTTTGCAAAATCTGCATTGTCACGAGTATCTAAAATCAATGCTCCGGTTTCTTCAGCAACCAATTCAAATTCAGCCGCCTTAATAGCCCTCATGCCATTATTGAATACGGTTTCAAAACTTTCAATCCCGCTTTTATTCATGGCTACATTCATTCCAAAATAGGCTGGGGGAGGCAATAAGCCATCAGTAACCTCTTTAATAAATTCTGCTTCGGTCATATCTGCCCTCAAGGCATAATTACTCGCTTTTTGTTCTCCGACAGTCGAAACGGTTTCCTTGCTCATGTTTTTTCCACAGGCAGAACCTGCACCATGGGCCGGATATACAACTACATCATCAGCCAGAGTCATTATCGTATTTCGCAAAGAGCGGAACAGTGTTGCCGCCAATTCATCCTGTGTCATTGAGGCTGCCTTCTGTGCCAAATCTGGGCGGCCAACATCACCTATAAACAAAGTATCTCCCGAGAAAATAGCATAATCATTACCATCAGCATCAATCAATAAATAGGTTGTGCTTTCCATTGTATGACCTGGCGTGTGCAATACTTTGATTTTGATTTCTCCTATTTCAAAAACTTGTCCGTCCTTGGCGGAAATGAATTCAAATTCCGGCTTTGCGTTTGGCCCATAAACAATTGATGCTCCCGTTTTTTTGCTTAAATCCAAATGACCAGAAACAAAATCAGCGTGAAAGTGCGTTTCAAAAATGTATTTCAGCTTGACACCATCTTTCTCCAGCCTTTCCATATAAGGCTGTGTTTCACGAAGCGGATCAATGATAGCGGCTTCGCCATTTGATGTAATATAGTAAGCTCCTTGTGCCAGGCATCCTGTGTAAATCTGTTCTATTTTCATATGTTTTTCTTTTATCCATTAAATTCCATACAAATGTATTTAATGCATTTGCATCGGATAGTGACAAAAGTTACACAGCAAAAAAAACGCTACAGAAAAGTGGCGTTTTATAAGATAGTGACCAACAATCAGGTTTTACAATAATGTTGTCGGACAAACATAATCTGATTTTAGAAGACTGGTATTCTTGATTTCGGCAAAACCACCAATAACATCTACAAAATTATCCCAACCACGCTGTTTTAGAATGGATGCCGCAATCATACTGCGATAGCCGCCTGCACAATGCAATATGAATTTTTTCTCTTTTGGAAATTCAGCCAAATGGCTGTTGATTTCGTTTAGGGGAACATTGATTGCACCGACAAGATGTTCCGATAAAAATTCGCTTTTCTTTCTGACGTCAAAAACAAGTGTCTTGTCAAAATCGACAGTGCCTTCCAATTCTTTGGCAGTGATCCTGTTTATGCTATCCAATTCAAAGCCTTCATTCTTCCAAGTATCAATTCCGCCATTTAAGTATCCAATAGTATGGTCATACCCAATCCTAGACAGACGTATCATGCTTTCTTCTTCCTTGCCAATGTCAGACACCAATAGTATTTCCTGTTTAATATCGGCGACCATTTCCCCCACCCACATTGCAAAGTTCCCATCCAAACCGATGTTGATGCTATTAGGAATGAAACCTTTGGCAAATTCGGAAGCGTCACGGGTATCAAGAACCAAAGCTCTGGTTTCATTTGCTACAGTTTCAAATTCAGTTGGATTTAATGGACTTTTTGCTTTTTTAAGTACCGCATCCAAACTTTCGTAACCTCTTATATTCATCAAGACATTGGCTGGAAAATATCCCGGAGGATTTGTCAGTCCGGTTAAAACAGCTTTAACAAATTCGTCTTCAGTCATATTTGGAGCCAAAGCGTAATTTGTTTTCTTCTGGTTTCCCAATGTATCAGTAGTTTCCCTGCTCATCATCTTGCCACAAGCAGAACCTGCACCGTGATTGGGATATACAATCAAGTCATCTGACAAGGGCATAATTTTTTCGCGAAGCGAGTGATATAAGTGTCTGGCCAATTTATCTTGAGTTAAATCAGCGACTACGTGCTGAGCCAGATCAGGTCGACCCACATCTCCAATGAACAAAGTATCTCCGGTGATAATACCATGCTCTTTTCCGTTTTCGTCGATTAATAGATAAGTTGTACTCTCCATAGTATGCCCTGGAGTGTGAATTACTTTTACCTTGCAATTTCCAATTGCAAAAATCTGTCCATCTTCGGCAGCTATAATTTCATAAGCAGGTTTTGCAGTGGGACCATAAACGATTTTAGCATTTGTCTTATTGGCCAGATCTAAATGCCCAGAGACAAAATCGGCATGAAAATGTGTCAGAAATACATACTTAATTTTTGCATTGTTTTTAAATGCCTTATCAATGTAAGGCTGTACTTCACGCAATGGATCAAAAATTGCCACCTCTCCATTGCTTTCCAAATAGTATGCAGCGTGAGCAATGCACCCTGTGTAAATTTGTTCGATTTTCATGATAGACTTTTTAAATTAATAATGAGGCAAAATTATGTGCTTCCCGTTTTATTTAAAGTGACAATTGTCATATAAAAACAACTATTTTATCAGTATTTATAGTATGTGACAAAAGTCACAGATGAAATAAGTATAGGCTTCCTAGTTCAACAAAATAAAAAAACCATCCGTTTTTGCGAATGGTTCATATCTTGTTTTGAGGTGAAAATTAAATGGATTTCTTGGCCAAATACCAATTGACCATTTCCTAGGTAATTTATTTTAAAAGTTCAATATGATTGCGATGCAATTTTAATGCACCACGCTGTTCCAGTTTTTTGAGCAAACGGGAAATTACCTCCCTTGAAGTATTTAATTCTGTAGCAATTTCCTGATGGGATAATTTTAAATCATTGCATCCGCAAGCGTCCTTATGACGCTTCAGATAAAACTCCAGCCTTTCATCCATTGCCCTAAAGGCGATACTGTCGACGACCTCTAAAACTTCTTCAAAACGGCTCCGGTAAGTATCAATCACAAACTCATACCAACTGCGGTGCTGCATCATCCACTTGTCCATCAAAGGCAAGGGAACCATTACCAACTCTGCATCTTCTACGACTTTGGCCATAATCTGGCTCGTTTCGCTTTTTGTGGCACATATCATAGAGATTGCACAAGCCTGACCCGGTTGCAGATAATACATAAAAAACTCTCCGCCATCGTCGTCTTCACGGTAAATCTTGATGCTTCCGCTCAAAACCAATACCGTATTTTTTATATACTGGCCAGTCCGCATTATAACATCCCCTGTAACGAAAGACTTATCAATAGCATTATTGTTTATGTCCTCTATGAGAGCATTTGAAAAAGATGGGAATAGTTTTTTTAAGTTTTGGTTCATTTTGTGTGGGATTAATACTAAACAGAATATTCAGCTCAATTCGCAACAAAATTAGTCAATTTTTGTGCTGAAAAAATGACAGACCTGACAACTAGCCCATAATTTGTTTTTTAGCCTTTTCGAATATGCTAAATTTATCCTTCAAGGTTTTCATATCTTCACTCACCTTTCTATCCAATACTTTTGCATAGTGCTGTGTAGTCCTCAGATCTTTATGGCCCAACATCTTGCTAACACTTTCAATGGGAACTCCGTTTGACAACGTTACAGTGGTTGCAAAAGTATGCTGGACTATATAATGCATAATTTTGAATAGTCCCAAAAACACAAAAGCCTGTAAATCATACGATTTACAGGCTTTTGAAATTAAATAAAATAATTTTTGTGGAGTCGGGGAGAGTCGAACTCCCGTCCAAACAAGCAACTAAAAAACTTTCTACACGCTTATTTCCTGATTGGATTTTCGTCATCAGGCTTGGCCAGAAACAGCCACCAGATGCTTATCTTCTTTGTTGTCAAAACAGTCCCGAAGCTTAACTGTTTCTAGGTTTATTTTTACGGTTCTCCTTTATTGACCGCCACAAACCAAGGCTTTCAAGGAGAATCCTGCTTCCCTACCTGGTAGGGACGAGGCTAATCTTACTATAATTCAGATTATGCAGCTAGAGCGTAGTTATTTTCGCCGTGTAAAAGTGTTGGAACCATTTATTAACGAGAATTGTCCCAGTTCTCGACGTGCTTACTTTTCAATTCGACTTGCTGTCAAAACCAGTCGACCCCATTTTAATTTCAGATTTCAGATTTCAGAATTTAGATTTCAGATTACTGAATACTCAAAAACCAAGCCACAAAACTAATACTTTTTATTCGAAATTAATCGCCTAAATCGCCTTTTTCAACTTTTAGAGGATAATCTCCAAAAATCGTAGCCAAATGAAAGGATTTGTAGGTCATGGTCGTATATTTATTTGCCAAGGCAATAATCACCACATCTTCTTTTTTAAGCTTCACAAACGAGGAAGTGTTGCCATGCCACCAACCATTATGGTAAAACAATTTTTCACCATCTTCCCATTCTAGCATCCTTATTCCAAGACCATAGTTTCTAGTTCCTCTTCTTTCGTAGCTGTAGCCTTTGTAGATTTCTTCAACTAAATCCGGAGTTAGATAATCGGGAGAAGAAGTAGCTAGATCAAATTTTAGCAAATCCCTGGCTGTTGAATAGATGTTTTTATCTCCATAAACCTGATCCAAATGGTTGAGTTCATATTTCTTATAATTCCCTTTGTAAGATTGACTTACCTTGGTAATATCCTTTTCAAAATCAATGACAAAGGTATGTTTCATTCCAAGTGGCTCGAAAATGATTTTTTTCATTGCTGCAGCATAATGCATTCCTGTGATTTTCTCAATAATCAAAGCCAACATCGCGTAATTGGTATTACAATAGGCAAATTTCTTATCAGTTTTAAAATCTAAACCGGCATCATATTTTATAAAAAGATCAAGAATATCCTGATTGGTCAATAGTTTACTGTGGTTCCATTTTTCCCTGTCATCAAAATAATAGGCATAATTTGTCAGTCCGCTTCTGTGGTTTAGGAGTGTTCTCACTGTTATCTCTTCATATGGGAAAGTCTTTAGGATGGTGTTTACTTTTTGATCAAGTTTGATTTTTCCTGAATGAACCAATTCCATAGTTGCAGCGGCGGTCAAAACCTTGCTTACGGAAGCTAGGTGAATTGGCGTGTCTTGAGTGAGTGAATCTTTTTTTTCATAATTGGCATATCCAGCATACTTTTCAAAGATGATCTTGCCGTTTTTTGCTACTAAAAAACTTCCGCTGACTTTATTTTTTTGCCAATATTTTTTATAAAAACCATCAATTACAACCTTCTTCTCTTCTACAAATTTTGCTGTAGGAACTTTTAGTTTTCGAGAATCCGGTTCAATGTGAGGAAATGTGTCGATTATTTTAGTAGTATCATTTTCGGTTAAATCATTACTGTTTTTTTTGCAGGAACTTAAAAATGTTAGGTACAAAAAGGATATATAAAGGGTTTTTTTGAAGTTCATTTTAGGGGTACTTAAACGACAAATATAAATAAATGAATAAAGTTTAGAGGCCACTTTTAATGAAAGCTTAACAACAAAATGTACAATAATTTTTAACTTATTCTGTTTCAGAACTTATATGAATTTTTATTTTAAAAAAATTAAGTAATATTTTTTTGTCTTCAAAAATATATGTGTTACATTTGGAACAAATTATTAAATAGTAGTTAAAAAGCATTTCAACTACCCCTATTTTGTGGAATTAATTTTTCATAATTTATTGACTTTTAGCTACTAAAACCTATACAACTAATGAAATTTGGAATAATTAAAGAAAGAAAAAATCCTCCCGATAGAAGAGTGGTTTTTACACCTGAAGAACTCGTACGATTGAAACAGGAGCATCCCGAAGCAGAAATTAAAGTAGAAAGTTCTGATATCAGAATTTTTACAGATGATCAATATTCAGAGCTAGGAATTGAAGTTGTTTCGGATGTTTCCGACTGTGATGTGCTTTTTGGAGTGAAGGAAGTGCCAATTTATGCCTTGATTCCAAACAAAAAATATTTTTTCTTTTCCCATACCATCAAAAAGCAAGTTCACAACAGGGAATTACTAAGAGCAATTTTAGAGAAGAAAATAGATTTGTATGATCATGAAACCATTGTCGATGAAAATTTCAAGAGATTAATTGGCTTTGGTCGATATGCAGGAATTGTTGGAGCCTATAACGGAATAAGAGCTTTCGGTATCAAATTCGAATTGTTCAATCTTCCAAAAGCAGAAACTTTATCTGGAAAAGATGCATTGATAGAACGATTACGAAGGGTGGTTTTGCCTCCTGTAAAAATTGTTTTAACGGGTGAAGGTAAAGTTGGAAACGGTGCAAAGGAAATCCTTCAGGCAATGAAGATAAAAGAGGTTTCTGTCGAAAATTTCCTTACCAAGATCTATTCAGAACCTGTATTCGTTCAGATTGATGTTTTGGATTACAACAAACGTATTGATGGAAAACCATCCGATAAGGAAAATTTCTATCACCATCCGACTGAATATACTTCAGATTTTGAACGATTCACAAAAGTTTCGGATATTTTTATGGCGGGTCATTTCTACGGAAACGATGCTCCGGTAATTCTGAGCCGCGAAATGCTTCGTGCAAATGATTGCAAGATTAAAGTTGTTGCCGATATTTCATGTGATACAAATGGCCCGATAGCATGTACGATCAAAGCATCTACGATTGCTGAACCAATATTTGGATATTTGCCAAGCGAAGACAAAGAAGTAGATGTTTTTCATCCGGCCGCAATTGTAGTGATGTCAATAGATAATTTGCCTTGTGAATTGCCGAAGGATGCCAGTGAAGGTTTTGGTGAAATGTTTATGAAACATGTGGTTCCGGCTTTTTTCAATGGCGATAAGGATGGAATCCTCCAAAGAGCTAAAATTACAGAAAACGGTCAACTCACCGATCGATTCAAATACCTGCAGGATTATGTAGATGATCATAAATTTGAAAGTGTCCCGCATTAATCGGGACATTTTTGTTTCTGCAACTTTCTGTTGATTAAAAGAAAAATGTATTTATATTTGAGGATAAAACAAGGCTAAAATTGAGAGCTTCCGCATATGGGATATTATTTCTTTTACTGACTTTCCAACTCCATTTCCAGGAATTAATCCTTTTTGTAGAAAACTTCACAAAATCAGGACAAAGTTGCGAAGATCATATTGCAAAGCAGAAACAGTTTGCCAAAGAATGGATATTACTTTAACTCAAACATTAAATATTTTATGAAAATAAACAATTCTTTAAGCTATTCGATAGCATTGTTCTTTGGTGGAATAATTTTTACATCTTGTGGTAGTGATGATAGTGCTGTTCCTCTGCCAACAATCGGGGGTTATAACGCTGCTGACGAAATAGCTGCTGAAGATTTAGTTGCTTACTGGCCTTTGAATGGCGATGGAATTGAGGTTGTTTCAAACACGGCACCAGATCAAACAGTTGCAACTTCTTTTACAGAAGGACCAAAAGGACAAGCGGCTGCTTTTGCATCGGGATATTTGAAATATCCTTCAATTCCTGCTTTGGCTGCCGTTACAGGTAGTTTGACAGTGAGCAGCTGGATTAAAATAACAAACCAAAAAGCAACCCCTGATTCCAATAGTATTATTTCGCCAATTTTCTCTCTGACAAATCCAAACGATATAATGGGCAATTTATCCATTTATGGAAATACGCACGGTTTGACGACAAGTGATTCTATCCAAATGAAAGCTGAATTCAATATTAAAAAGCTTGATGGAACAACCTTGAATGGTGAATCCATGAGCATCACCAAATTGGAACCATGGATGGTGGAGGAAAATGAAGCTGGAAAAAATCATACTGCCACACCAAACAAAACAGGAGGATTATGGACCCATATCGTTGTTGTTTATGATGCTTTTGAAGGAAGTACCAACGTGAGGATTTATGCAAATGGAGTGAAAATTTCAAATCCCGAAACAGAAAGATTACAAGATGGAGGTATGGATGCCTTGCTTCCATTTAACCAATTTACACCAACTTTTCCAGTAATTGGAGCTTTAAGAAGTGTCACAGAAGGCACCAACACCGAAACTTGGGATGCAGCTCTTCAGGGAAGTATTGATGAGGTTCGTGTTTACAAGAAAGCTTTGACCCAATCTGAACTGCAAGCTTTATATGAGTTAGAAAAAGCGGGAAGATAATTTTTCATTAAGTTGTCCAATCATTTCTAAATAGTAAATAGAAAGCTAAATACCAAAGTCACAAAAAAAAAATCGAGATTTATTGATTTTGCTGATTTTTCGGCTGTCGCAAACGATATATATTGGATTAAAAAGGACTAAAAAAGCCCAAAGAAAACGTTTTCGTTAATAACTTATTTAGAATTCGTTTGTAAGAGAATTTTATATAATTGATATTTATAAAATATTTATACCTAAAAATTGATTTATTCTAAATTTTTAGTGGAATATATTATTAAATGTGTTTTTTACATTTAATAGGATTTTAATTTAACCTTTTTAACCAAAAACAAAATATGAGTTCAGAAAATTCAAAAACAAATTGGGGACAGTTTATTCCTCTTGTAATCGTTTTCTTCTTTTGGGGATTTGTTGCCGCAAGTAACGATATTTTAATTCCTGTTTTTCAAAAAGCTTTTGATCTGTCTCAGGTAGAAAGCCAATTAGTTTCATTAGCTTTTTACATTGCCTACACTGTTGGTTCATTGATTTATTTGTTGATTTCCTACCTGACAAAAGGCGATTTAATAAATAGAATTGGCTACAAAAATTCATTGGCATTAGGGTTGGTAATTTCTGCATTGGGAACTTTATTGTTTTATCCTGCAGCAAACACAGGTTCTTTTCCTTTAATGTTATCCGGATTATTTATTGTTGCACTTGGATTTTCTTTACAGCAAACCGTTGCAAATCCTTTGGCAATTGCTCTTGGGCCAATTACAACCGGTTCACAGCGATTGACTTTGGCGGGTGGAATCAATAATTTTGGAACTACGATCGGACCGTTAATTGTGAGTTTTGCCATTTTCGGATCAACTTCTTCTGGAAATACGGAGATGAGCATTGAGAGTGTAAAAATTCCTTACTTGATTTTAGGAGTTGCCTTTTTATTGGTTGCTATTTTGCTTAAATTTTCATCGTTGCCGGATAAACCTGCTGCAATTGTAGAAACAGAAAATGAAGCCGGTTCGTCAAGAACATCGGCTATAAAATATCCACAATTGGTTTTAGGAATGATTGCCATTTTTGTTTATGTTGGTGTCGAAGTTTCTACGGCAAGTAATTTGCCAGCCTACATGGAGCAAAATTTAGGATTTTTAACGAAAGATGTTGCTCCATATATTTCTTTGTATTGGGCAAGTTTGATGATTGGCCGTTGGACTGGAGCCGTTGAAGCTTTTACAGACAATATGAGTACCCAAAAAATATTGCGTTTTCTAGCTCCATACCTAGCTTTTGGAATTTTCCTTGCGGTAAATGCTATTGCCAATCACGACTTGACGCCATTTTATGTTTATGCAATCATTATTTTGGTATTGATTTTTGCAGATATGGCCAGTAAAGGTAATCCAGCTAGAATGCTCTTGATATTTTCAGGATTAGGAATTGTAGCTTTGGTTGTCGGAATGGCTACTGACGGAATGACTAGCGTTTACGCTTTTATCAGTGTTGGTTTGTTTTGTAGTACGCTTTGGCCATGTATTTTTACCTTGGCAGTTAGCGGATTAGGGAAACATACAAGTCAAGGAAGTAGCTTCTTGATCATGATGATTATGGGTGGTGGATTCATAAGCTTGTTGCAAGGATATGTAGCCGATGTTACCACAATTCAATCCAGTTATATTGTTGGGGTGTTGTGTTTTGCTTATTTGGCTTTTTATGCATGGAAAGTAAGCGGAATTTTAAAGAAACAAGGTATCAACTTTGATAAGAAAATTTCTGGAGGACACTAATTTTTAAGGCTTTTTATATCTAAAAAAGGTCTGTACAAAATTCGTACAGACCTTTTTGTTTTAGATTACTCCAACAATATCGAACTAAAAATTTTCACATCCTGCTTTTGATTGTTTCTTATAAAAGTCAGTTCAATTTCTTTCTTGTTTCCAAGGACACTGTTTAGAGTGTAATGGCAGGCTTGTTCTTCAGTTAGTTCTGTAAATGGTGTTCCATCAATTTCAATAATTTCATCTCCCAACTGAAGACCAGATTTTTCTGCATTTGAGTTTTGAAAAAGTGTAGCAACTACAGGTTTATAGTTGATGTAACGGATTGCAAAACCAAAGCTTTCAATAATCCTACTTTTAATAGTATCCTGTTTTTGAAGATAAATGGTTTTGTTTTTCCAGTTGATGGTTGTCTTGTAGTTCCTTAAGAATCCATTTCCAATCAGTGAAGACGATGAATTTTCGAAAGTTATAAACTGGTCTTCTAATTCAAACGACCCAACCTTCATAAAAGGTACTTTTGCTACAATAACCGTGTCTTTTTTGCCAGCACCATACACGCCACTTGAAGGACTGCCATAATTTTTTATCTGTTTATAGTCTTTAACGGTGTTTTTAAAATGTAAATAGGGAAGACTTATGCTTCCATTTGCACCAGTATCAAACGTGAGAAGTTTTGATCTAACACTGTCAACTTGCACTTTTACCAATGGTGTTTTTTGGTCGCCCATTTCTATAAAATGCAATTTCGAAGATGCTTCCGGTTCTTTAAATCCAATAAAATTGTCAGTGATTGTAATGTTCTTGTTTTTATAATCAATTTCCCAAATGGCGTTTGACATTTGGTTGGATCCGATAATGCCATCAAGTTCCAGGCATTTTATTTCGAATGCTTCTTTTAGATTAATCACAACGGCACCAATATCATTAAAGTGGAGTTTGCCAATCTTGATTTCATCGATCAGGATGAATTCCTGTTTGCCATCATTTCCTTGTGAATCACCAACTAAAGATTTTTTTATTGTTTTTGATTTTAAAACAGCAGCCAGTTCTTGTGAAATAACGGTTGGTGCACCTGTATCAAGAAGAAAATTGTAGTGAACACCAGCAATTTGGACTTGTATGAGTGGCAAACCGTTATCAAAATTAAAAGGGATAGTTTCTGTAAAACCTTGCTGTTTTATGGTTCCAGTGGGAAGCAGGTTCTTACCACAGCTTACAAGAAAGACAAGGGAAAGGAGTAAAATAGATTTTCTCATTGGGTTGAATAGTTTTTTTACTAGTTGCGGAAGCTAATTTAACTATTTATCCATTTCTTTTATTTAATTTTAAGTAGAATATCAAGTTTTAAAAATTACAGAATTGTATAAAAAGGCATATTATTTCATCGAAGGCATAAAAAAAAAGCCCTCTGAAGATTCAGAAGGCTTTCCTTGATTAACAAAAACTATTTTCAATCTTTTCAGATTTAATAACAATTATAAAACAGCTAACTTCTAAAAGACCCCAGCTGAAATTTAAAAAAAAAAAAATTTTAAAATTTATTCAATACCTTTATTCATGTCATTAAAATCAACTTATTAGAAGTGTTTTATATTTTAAGACAATTGCTCAAATATTTTAGTATTAAATTAAGCACATAATAGAATAGGAATACAAAATGAACTTTCAAAGTATAGAACCCCATCCATCCATTTCGCTTTTTGTGAAAAATATTTTGATCTTTGAAAGTGCAGATAAAAATATTCAAACCAGTCTTCCTTTTTTTGCAGATGGCTATCCTGGCTTGATGTTTAATAAGACTGACAATGGATTGATTGTTAATCCGCATCAAAAGATGATGCCTATTTTGTTTTTATACGGACAAACGGTTAAACCTATTGAACTAGAAATTTCGGGAGCTTATGAGATTATTATCTTTCAATTGTATCCGTTTGTATTGAAAAGTTTCTTCAATATATTACCTCAAACCATTACTGATAATTGCTATGATTTGCAAGGTGTTAAAGAGTTTGAGATTAGTGTTCTTACAGATAGAATGCTTCTTTATAAGGATGTTGCAGAAAAAGTTGAAGGAATTACTTCACTGCTCTACCAATTTTTTGAAGTAAAAAAACAAAATATCGATTTAAAGATTAAGCAGGTGATAGAGAGGATTATTGCTTCAAAAGGTCAGGAAAATATCCTGTTTATTGCTGATGAACTTCGAATCAACAGCCGAACATTAGAACGTAGATTTTTAAATGAAGTTGGACTTTCTCCTAAGCAGTTTGCGAAAATTATCCAGTTTCAATCTTCATTGCAACAACTAGCGGTTAAGGATTTTACAAAGCTTACCGATATCGTTTATGAAAATGGTTTTTCTGACCAATCACATTTTATAAAAGTCTTTAAGGCTTTTACGGGAAAAACTCCAAAAACATTCACTATTTAATAAATTCACAAAGTGTCGTTTTTTTCCTATTTTCTCCTTTCCATCTTTTTCAACTTTGCTGTATAACTTTAAATATTTATACAATGAAAATAATTGTGTTTGGAGCTACGGGAAGCGTAGGCAAAGAAATTGTAAAACAAGCTTTAGTAAATGGATATCAAGTTAAAGCTTTTGTCCGAGATCCCAAAAAAATAGCTCATTTGAGTCATCCTAATTTAAATGTTTTTGAGGGAGATGTTCTTAACCCAAAAAATGTTGAAGCAGCAATGCAAAATCAAGAGGTAGTTTTATGTGCTATTGGCGACGGTAGAGCAGGAAAGGTGAGGGCCGAGGGAACAAAGAATATTATTAATGCGGCGAATAAATTGGGTATCAAAAGACTAGTTTGCCAAACAACACTTGGTTTAGGTTCCAGCCAAGGTAATCTCAATTTTGTGTGGAAATATATTATGTTTGGTTTCTTCCTCAAAAAAGCATTTAAAGATCATCAATTGCAGGAAGATCATCTGTTTAATTGTAGTTTGAATTATACCATTGTTCGGCCGAGTGCTCTTACTGATGGAACGATTACAAACAATTATAAAATTGGTTTTGATGGAAAATATAACGACCTAACGTTAAAAATATCAAGAGAAGATGTAGCCAGTTTTATGTTAGAACAAATTGACAAGACTGACTATTTGAAAAAGGCAGTTAGTATTTCTAATTAGATTTAATCATAAAAAAGCCTCCGAAAATTTCTTTCGAGGGCTTTAATAACTTTATTTAAAAGTTTTATTCTTTGATAACTTTGATTGTTTTTGTCTGGTTATCTGAAGTTGCCTTCACAAGATAGCTTCCTGTAGCCAAGCTTGACATATCAACTTGGGTTGGACTGGAATTGATTGTATTTTCAAATACTTTCTGTCCTAATATATTATATGCCGAAGTATGTGATTTTCTGTTTTGCTCAAAAAAAAAGCCTGCAAAAATTAATTTGCAGGCTTACTATTTTTAGAAATAAATAAAAACTATTCCTTGATCTCTCTCAACTGTTTCAACTTCTCTTTCCAAGTTTCCAAACTTTCTTTATGTTTTGCAATGTTCTTACGAACTTCTAAAACAATAGAATTTTCTTTCTTCGCATTCTTGGTATTCGTGAAAAACTGAATGTTGTTCTCCAATTGAAAAATCTCTTGTTGCACTTCATCAATCTTTCTCATAATGAAGATTTTCTCATTTTCCAGTTTTCTTGAATCATCAGAACCTGAAAGTTGCTCCACTCTATTCGAGAAACGCATCATATCGGTATCTTTTTTGCTCAAGCTTAATTTTTCAAACAAAACATCCAATACCTTATTGAATTTTCCTTCAATGTGTCTTCTCGTTTGTGGCACTCGTCCAAAACCTTTCCAAGTTTCGATGTGAGCTTTTATGGCATCGAGGTCGGTTTTATGATCTCCGGTTAATTCAAACGTTCTCAAAACTTCCAAGTATTCTTTTTTCTTATCAAATGCTTCAACTTCTTCCTCGTTTACTTCATTTTTCTGAGCTTTCAATTTTTCAAAATAATGGTTGCAAGCATCTTTAAATTCTTTCCAGATTTTATCAGAATATTTTCTAGGAACGTGGCCAATCGTTTTCCACTCTTCCTGAATTTGCTTCATTATTGGCGTTGTAGCACTAAAATCTTCACTTTCCTGCAAAGCGATCGCTTTCGCCAACAAGGCATTCTTCTTGTTCAAGTTGTCCTGTTGGTCTTTCTTGATGTCCTTGTAGAATGAGTTTTTCAACACGTTAAAATCACGAACAGCATCCTTGAAAGCCGACCAAGTTTCCTCGTTTACATCAGCAGGAACTTTCCCTGCATTGAAGAATTCGCTTCTTAAAGCTTCTACTTTTTCCACCTGACCTTGCCATAAAGCATGAGCATTCACTTTCTCTTGGGCCAACATCTGGATTTGGGCAATGATTTCTTTTTTCTTTGCCAAATTCTCCGTTTCCTTTCCTCTTTGTGCTTCAAACAAAACTTCTCGTTTGTCGTGCATTTGTTTGGTCAATGCCGAAAATCTGTTCCAGATTTCCTCACGGTGTTCTCTCGAAACCGGTCCTATATCTTCCTTCCAAATCTTATGCAGATCTTGCAATTCTCTAAACGCCTTGTTGATATCGGCTTCCTCAACCAATTCCTCAACACGGGCGATGATTTTCGTCTTCAACTCCAAGTTGTGCTTGAAATCAATATCACGAGCTTCACGGTCTAAATGCAGGTAATCATAGAAATTCTCCACATGGAAATGATAATTGTTCCAAACGTGGTTGTATTTGTCTTTAGGAATCGGACCCGCATTTTTCCAACGGTCTCTCAATTCATTAAAGTGCTTCAACGTATCTTTTATGTTTTCTTGCGGATTGATCAAGTTTTTCAACTCCTCTACAATCGCCAAACGCGTTTCAAGATTGCCTTGCAAATCATTCTGCAATTTCTTGAAATGTATATTTCTCTTGTCTCTAAATTGATTGTATAAGGCATCAAATTTAGATTTCAAAGGCAAATGATAGTGGAATTCCTCCAAAGTATCTGGATTTTCAGCATCAAATTCCTGTTTCTTTTCCTCTATAAAATGGTTGTATTTAGAAAGGAATTCTTTTTTAATTTCCTCAATATGGTCTTTAACCGACATTACTTTCTCAACCGCAACCAGTTTTTCCAGTTCGTCTACAAGGGTTTCCATCGAAAGCGACTCATATTCCAACATCGGGATTTCATGCCTTCCAGCCAAAGTTTCATCTTCACTTTCCTCGGCATTTGAGTTGGAAATAGCATCAACTGCCTCATTTCCAGAAGCTATTGGTTCTTCAACAACAATTGTGTCGTCAGCTACTTCTTCATCCGAAAGTGCCACTTCGTTCAAAGCTTCAGCTTCAGGAGCTGTTTCTTCAGAAACAATTTCTTGTTCTGCTTCAACAGTTTCATTTGAAGTTTCAACTGCTTCATTTTCTGTTTGTTCCACCTCTTGCGAAACCGTTTCTAACTTTCCATCTGCATCCTGCAGGTTATCATTCTTTTCTTCTAACATTTTCTAAAATGTGTAAGGTTCATAAATTTTGAGGGGTGTAAGGTACTAAAGGCTGATGAAAATTCAAAGAAAAAGCCTCATTTATACCAAAAATTATGTTAAGATTTTTTCTGTTCAATTTTTTGGAGCGAAGCTTTAAGGCATTTTGGAAACCATATTCCTGCCTTCCTTCCTCTTGTCGAAAAGACGAGATCCCTCCAGTCAGGGCTAGAATAAAAACTTCGGACATTTTTTAATCCATTTTTCCCTCCATGTCCTATAAGATTTGAGGATTTAATTCCCAATTTTTAATTTTTAATTCGAACTTAACAATTCATAAGAAAATACAAAACCAAAAAAAACATAAATTTGCAACCATGAAAAAAGTATATCTAGACAACGCCGCCACCACTCAAATCCGACCAGAAGTCATCAACGAAATGGTCAAAGTTATGACAGAGGATTACGGAAATCCATCCTCGACCCACAGTTTTGGTCGAAGTTCAAAAAGTATATTGGAACTTTCCCGAAAAACAATCGCAAAGACGCTTAATGCAACTTCCCAAGAAATTATTTTCACATCAGGAGCCACCGAAGCCAACAACTGGATTCTAAAAAGTGCCGTCGAAGATTTAAAAGTACAAAGAATAATCACCTCAAAAATTGAGCATCACGCCGTTTTGCATGCAGTTCAAGTTCTAGAATCAAAGCACCCCATAAATGTAGATTACGTAAAAATAAAGCCCAACGGAAGCATAGACATCAATCATTTGGTAGAATTGCTTTCGGAAAACATCCCAACTCTTGTTTCCCTGATGCATGTCAACAACGAAATCGGAACAGTTTTAGATTTGGAAGAAATCGGGAAAATCTGCAAACAATACCAAGCCTATTTTCATTCAGACACCGTGCAATCCATCGGGAAAATCACTTTCGATTTGCAACAAATTCCAGTAGATTTTCTAGTGGCAAGTGCCCATAAATTCCACGGACCAAAAGGTGCAGGTTTTGCATTCATTAGAAAAGGACTTCTTCTGAATCCGCTATTTTTTGGAGGCGAACAAGAAAAAGGGCTTCGTCCTGGAACCGAATCGGTTCACAATATCGTTGGAATGACAAAAGCATTGGAGCTATCCTATTTATTATTAGAAGAAGAAAAAAATCATATTTCAAATCTAAAAAAATATACCATCAATCAATTGAATAGTAGTTTTGAAGGTATAAAAATCAACGGAAATCAAGACGAAACCTTTTATAATATTTTGAATGTTTGCTTGCCGTTTTCGGAAGCTAAAACCTCTATGATTTTGTTTAATTTGGATATGAAAGGAATTGCGGTTTCTCGTGGAAGTGCTTGCCAATCAGGAAGTTTGAAACCTTCTCACGTTTTAGCCGAAATTCTAAACGAAGATGATATTAAAAAACCATCCTTGCGAATTTCCTTCAGCCATTTCAATACAACCGAAGATATTGATGCTTTAATTGAAGTACTGAAAGGAATTTAATTCAATTCAAGTTCTTTATTTAGCTACAGATTCACTGAATTGTTATAAAAAGTAATGATTTATAATTTGAGTGATTTGCTATAATAACTATTGAAAACAATTAATGGTTTTTATAATCTGTGAATCTGTGGCAAAGTGAGCCTATAAATATTAAAAAAAAACCGAAGACTTTCATCTTCGGTTCAAACTAAAAACCAACCATCAAAACTTATTTTTACTGGTTCCTGAAAACCAATTTTCCATCAAATGCATCAATCAAAATAATACTGTCTGTTTTGATGCTTCCGCTTAATATCTCTTTCGATAATTGATTCAAGACCTCCCTTTGGATTACACGTTTTACTGGTCGTGCACCAAATTGCGAGTCATACCCTTTATCCGCCAAATAATCTATAGCTTCTGGAGTGGCATCCATCGTGATGCCTTGTTGCAACAGCATTTTGCTCACCGATTTCAACTGCAAACCAACAATCTGACGGATATTATCGGTAGAAAGTGGCGTGAACATTACAATTTCATCAATACGATTGATAAATTCAGGACGAACGGTTTGTTTCAATAATCCCAGAACTTCAGTTTTTGCAGCTTCCGTTGCGGCTTCAATTCCTCCCTTGAGATTTTCAAATTTCTCCTGAATGATCTGACTTCCCATATTTGAAGTCATGATGATAATCGTGTTCTTGAAATCAGCCAATCGACCTTTGTTGTCCGTCAATCTTCCTTCGTCTAGAACTTGCAACAGGATATTAAACGTATCCGGATGTGCTTTTTCAATTTCATCCAATAAAATCACCGAATAGGGTTTTCTTCTCACGGCTTCGGTCAATTGTCCGCCTTCGTCATAACCTACGTATCCAGGAGGAGCACCAACCAAACGGCTTACGCTATGTCGTTCTTGGTATTCACTCATGTCAATTCGGGTCATAGCGTTTTCATCGTCAAACAGATATTCAGCAAGGGCCTTCGCCAATTCGGTCTTTCCAACTCCAGTAGTTCCAAGGAAAAGAAACGTTCCGACAGGTTTTTTCATGTCCTGCAAACCAGCACGGCTTCTTCTCACGGCATCACTGATTGCTTGAATGGCTTCTTCCTGGCCCACAACACGATGGTGCAATTCATCTTCCAATTTCAACAATTTTTCCCTTTCACCTTGAAGCATTTTCATTACCGGAATTCCTGTCCATTTGGCTACAACTTCGGCAATATCTTCGCGGGTTACTTCTTCTTTTATAAGAGAATTTCCGCTTTGGTTCTCCAGCAATTGCTTTTGAAATGCATCCAGTTTTTCCTGGGCTTCCTTAATTTTTCCATAACGGATTTCGGCTACCTTTCCATAATCGCCATCACGTTCGGCACGTTCGGCTTCAAATTTTAGGTTTTCAATGTCCGTTTTAATGGTTTGGATGTTATCTACAACATCTTTTTCGGATTTCCATTTGGCGTAGATTTCATTTCGGTCTTCCTTCATATTCGCCAAATCAATCCCGAGAATTTTCAGTTTGCTTTCGTCATTTTCTCTTTTGATGGCTTCAATTTCAATTTCCAACTGCATTATTTTTCTATCCAAGACATCTAATTCTTCTGGCTTAGAATTGATTTCCATTCTTAATTTCGAAGCGGCTTCGTCCATCAAATCGATGGCTTTGTCTGGAAGAAATCGGCTAGTGATGTAGCGTTGCGACAATTCAACAGCGGCAATAATTGCATCATCTTTGATTCGCACTTTATGATGCGTCTCATATTTTTCCTTGATTCCACGAAGAATTGAAATGGCACTTTCAGTATCGGGTTCATCCACAATTACCTTTTGAAAACGTCTTTCAAGTGCTTTATCTTTTTCGAAATATTTTTGGTATTCGTCAAGCGTTGTGGCTCCAATTGCTCGAAGTTCTCCACGAGCCAAAGCCGGTTTAAGAATGTTTGCAGCATCCATTGCTCCTTCGCCACCACCAGCACCAACAAGCGTGTGGATTTCATCAATAAACAAAACGATATCGCCTTCGGCAGAAGTTACTTCTTTTACGACAGATTTTAAACGTTCCTCAAATTCTCCTTTGTATTTTGCACCAGCAATCAAGGCTCCCATATCCAAAGAATAAACAATTTTATCCTTCAAATTATCAGGAACATCACCATCTACAATTCTATGGGCCAAACCTTCGGCAATTGCGGTTTTTCCAACTCCAGGTTCACCAACCAACATTGGATTGTTTTTGGTTCTTCGGGTTAGGATTTGCAAAACACGACGAATTTCCTCATCTCGACCAATTACAGGGTCTAGTTTTCCGTTTCGGGCAAGTTCGTTCAGGTTTTTGGCATATTTGTTCAAGGAATTATAATTTTCCTCAGCCGATTTAGAGGTTACTCTTTCGCCTTTTCGCAGTTCTTCAATGGCTGATTTTAGGCCTTTTTCGGTAACACCTTGGTCTTTTAAAACTTGTGCAATTTTGCTTCGTGAACCGAAAACAGCAAGAATGAGATGTTCAATCGAAACAAATTCATCATTCATTTTCTTGGCGATTATTTCGGCTTCGTTCAAGGCTGAATTTGCATCACGCGAAAGCGTAAGGGTTCCACCCGAAACTTTTGGAAAACCCTGAATGATACTGTCCAAGATTTGTTGGAACAATTCGACATTAACATTGAGTTTCTTCAATAAATAAGGAGCGACATTTTCGTCGACCTCAAAGATGGCTTTCAGCAAATGTTCGTTTTCAATTTGCTGTTGGCCGAAGCTTTGGGCAAGCAATTGGGCTTGCTGTAAGGCTTCCTGTGATTTGATTGTGAAATTATTTAGGTTCATATTTTTATTTTAAGTTTAACAGTTTACAGATTTGGTTTCTCTAAATTTGATAAAGGGATTTCAAAACACATTCCAATAAGTAAAAACCGACAAAATGTCTGCAAACATAGGATTGTGTAAGACAAAATGTCCTAAAATAAGACAAAATGAGTCTATTTAATATCTTCGGCAATGATTCCAATAAAGATTCGGCTTCATCAAAAATGGATTGGAATACTTTAAATGATGTGAAACAATTGAATCAAATAGTGGAAGAATCAGCTGAAAATCCCGTATTGATTTTCAAACACAGTACAAGATGCAGTATCAGTAGATTCGCATTGAAGCAATTTGAGAATGAATTTGATTTGGTAGGAAAAGTAAAACCTTATTTTTTAGATTTATTAAATTATCGTGAGATTTCGAATGAAATTGCTCAACGATTTGGAGTCCAGCATCAATCGCCTCAAATAATTGTAATAAAAAATGGAGTTGCTGTTTATGATACTTCGCATGATAGTATTGAAGCTTCTGCTTTAAAAAGATTTGTTGTATAATATTTTTGCCACAGATTAAAAGATTAAGAGGATTTTAAAATCTGTTTAAATCTGTGAAATCTGTGGCAAAACAAAAAATCCGAAGCCATAAACTTCGGATTTCTCATTTATCATCTGAACTTATTCTTGACGATGATATTTTTCAACTTCGCCTTCAAATCTTCGCCTGTATCATAAACCATCTGTTCGTTAGAAGGAAAAGGAACAGGTCTGTTTCTAAAATAAGGTTGGTATTCTTTCTCAATTGCCCTTAAATCGCCCCTGTATTTTGCGTAGATATTCTCAAAAACAAATTCGCTCGAAATCGGGAACGTTTGAATAAGTTGATTCGTTCTTAAATCTAAATAATCCACTTTTGCTACAACTTGAGCCGTCTTGAATTGGCGGAATTCATTGATTTTTATTCTTACGATTTTGATGTTATCTACCATAACATCTTTCCCAAGGCTGTCTTTTACGACTCTTCCTCTTGCATCCAGAAGTTTCTTTTTGCCATCTACAATCTCTTTTTCATTCACGAACTCCTTTTCCTTGATTTGTTCTGGCGAAATATTAATCTGACGGAAATTTACCAGCATTGCATAATCATAAACAATGTTTTTCTGTTTTGTACTGTGATAAGCCGTCCATTTATCATTCAAACCATAGGTACTGAAATCCAAAAGAGCGGTTTGCAAATCAGTCGGGATGATGATCTTGGTTTCGTTTTTTGTATAAACATGCACAAAATCAGTTCCTTTGAATTTTGCATCTTCAATCAAATTTCGGACATCCTTGTAATTAGGCGTCAACTGGTCCAGATACACCAAATCGTCATAAGCACGACGGTAATTTACTTTGTCTTTAGTACCCAAAAGACCTTTTGCATTGTCATACAAATGTCGGGACAAGGCGTTTTTACTGTCGATAATCTGGTCGGCATAATCATCAAAAGGGAAATTTGCATTTCGGCCTTCCTTTAAAAGTTTCAACGGAAGTAGCGGACGGATTTTTTCCTGACGGTTGTTCAATTGGACATACGTATTGAACACCTGCTCAAAATTTCTCGGATTTGCATCTTTAACCAACATCGTGATGTTTCTCAAATCACGGTCCTTTGCCTTTGCAAAAGCTTCTTCCAGCAAATAAACATAATCCTGTTTGCCTTTTTTGTCCTTGTTATTTCGCAAACCTGAAACCGCTTTGTCAATTGCAGCATCATAATCTCCAGAACTAACATAATTCTGGGTTTGTTTCACACCACAACCAGCAAAGATTGATAGCAAAAATAAGAGTAGGGTAGTTTTTTTCATTTTTGGTAAATTTTAGCAAATATAATTTTTTTAAGGAGCTATTTCCGGCTATCCGTTTCAATCTTTTATTTTTTTAAAGAAAAAAAATAAAAGGATTTCCACTTTTATCCGGGCTAGGGCTTTCGGGAGCGAATTCAACAATAGTGCCATAAAAAAAGCCTGACCGTTTTTTCAACAATCAGGCTTGATTTATATTTAAAATAAAAATTATTTTCGTGTAAAAGGAGGAAGCAATTTACTGCAAACTTCACCAAAACCAATTCTTACATCAGAGTTTTGGCAATAGCCTTTCATCCTAACAGAATCACCATCATTGATGAATTTACGTTCGGTTCCGTCTTTCATTTTTATTGGATTTTTTCCACCCCAAGTCAATTCAAGCATCGAACCAAAACTATCAGGAGTTGGTCCAGAAATGGTTCCAGAGCCCATCATGTCACCAGAATTTACGCGACATCCGTTAGAAGTATGGTGTGCCAATTGTTGGCTCATTGACCAATACATATACTTGAAATTTGATTTACTCACAATGGTTTCTTGTCCATTTTCCGGCTCAATTGAAACTTCTAAATGAATATCAAATGCATTTTTTCCTTTTTGTTGCAAATAGGGAAGTGGCGTTGGGTCTTGCTTCGGCCCTTTCACTCTAAACGGTTCCAAGGCATCCATCGTTACAATCCAAGGCGAAATCGATGAGGCGAAATTCTTAGCCAAAAATGGTCCAAGTGGTACATATTCCCATTTTTGGATGTCTCTTGCACTCCAGTCGTTCAATAAAACCATACCGAAAATATAATCTTCGGCTTCGTGAACCGGAATATTTTCGCCCATAACGTTTGCATCTGTCGTAATGAAAGCCGTTTCCAATTCAAAATCAATCAATCTTGAAGGTCCAAAAACAGGAGTGGTTTCGCCATTTGGCAAAGTTTGTCCCATTGGTCGGTGAACCGGAATTCCAGAGGGAACTATCGAAGAACTTCTTCCGTGATATCCAACTGGAATATGCAACCAGTTTGGCAACAAGGCATTCTCTGGATCGCGGAACATTTTTCCAACGTTTGTAGCGTGTTCCTTACTTGAGTAAAAATCAGTGTAATCACCAATTAGGACAGGCAATTGCATTTCTACTTCTTCTATTTTAAAAACAATAATGTCTCTATGATTTTGGTTGTCCCTCAAGTCAGGATTTTCTGCATCAAAAAGTTCTGCAATTCGGTTTCTCACCAATCGCCACGTTTTTTTTCCGTCAGAAATAAAGTCGTTCAGCGTGTCTTGCATAAACATATCATCCGTCAAATCGATTCCGTCGAAATAATTGAGTTGCTGTAAAGCTCCTAAATCAATGGCATTGTCGCCAATTCGCGTACCAATTGTAATGACATCATCTTTGGTTAGAAAAACACCGAAAGGAATATTTTGAATAGGGAAATCGCTGTCAGTTGGTACTTCCAGCCAAGATTTTCTATTGGGATTATTTGCTGTAATGGGCATTTTGTATGTTAGTTAGTTTGTTGAAAATTGAGTTATCAAATATATAATTATATGTCAATTTAACAAACGCTTTTCGTATTTTTGCGAAGTTTTTAACGAAATATTATCAAATGCAACACGACAAACAAATTTTCGACCTTATTCTTGAAGAACAAGACAGACAGATACACGGATTGGAGCTAATTGCTTCAGAGAATTTTGTAAGCGATCAGGTTATGGAAGCTGCAGGTTCTTGCCTAACAAACAAATATGCCGAAGGTTATCCAGGCAAAAGATACTACGGAGGTTGCGAAGTGGTAGATGTTGTAGAGCAGATTGCCATCGACAGAGCAAAAGAATTGTTTGGAGCCGAATATGCAAACGTTCAACCACATTCAGGTTCTCAAGCCAATACTGCTGTTTATGCAGCATGTTTGAAACCTGGCGATAAGATTTTAGGTTTTGATTTATCACACGGTGGACACTTGACACACGGTTCTCCAGTGAATTTTTCAGGAAAACTATATACTCCGGTTTTTTACGGAGTTGAAAAAGAAACAGGACAATTCGATTATGATAAAATCCAAGAAATTGCAACCAAGGAACAGCCAAAAATGATCATTGCTGGAGCATCAGCTTATTGCCGTGATATGGATTTTGAGCGTTTCCGTAAAATTGCCGATAGTGTTGGAGCCCTTTTATTGGCTGATATTTCGCATCCAGCAGGTTTGATTGCAAAAGGATTGATGAACGATCCAATTCCGCATTGTCATATCGTTACAACGACCACTCACAAGACTTTGAGAGGACCAAGGGGCGGAATGATCTTGATGGGGAAAGATTTTGAAAATCCGTGGGGATTGACTACTCCAAAAGGTGAAATCAGAATGATGTCTTCTTTATTGGATTTATCTGTTTTTCCTGGAAACCAAGGTGGTCCTTTGATGCACATCATTGCTGCTAAAGCAGTTGCTTTTGGTGAAGCTTTGAAAGATGAATTTTTCACGTATTCACTTCAAGTGCAAAAAAATGCAAAGGCAATGGCAGAAGCTTTCGTGAAAAGAGGGTACGACCTTATTTCTGGAGGAACGGACAACCACATGATGCTTATCGATCTGAGAAATAAAAACATTACAGGTAAGGAAGCTGAAAACGCATTGGTGAAGGCTGAAATTACAGTAAACAAAAACATGGTTCCTTTTGATGACAAATCACCGTTTGTAACTTCTGGAATCCGTATTGGAACTCCAGCAATTACAACACGTGGTTTGGTAGAATCGGATATGGAAACGATTGTAGATATGATTGATAGGGTTTTAATGAATCATACAAACGAAGAAATTATTGAGCAAGTTGCTGATGAAGTGAATGAAATGATGGGAGAGCGAGCGATTTTTGTTTTCTAACAAGCATCTTTATAAAGTTCAGAAACCCATACAGTTGTATGGGTTTTTTTATGCAAAAAAAGCATCCATTCTCAATAAAATCAAGCTATCGTTTAGATAAACAATCAAAAACGATATATTTGTATTCTGTCTCATAAACATCAGAATAATTAAATGAAAATACGATCCTGTATTTTTGATTTTCGATTTGTTTTAGCTGCTTTACTTTTTTGTATTTGCGGAACGGTTTCTATTGCCCAATCTTTTCCGCAAAATGAAGAATTGTTGGAAAAGGCAAATCAGCTGGTTTATTCAAATCCAGATGAAGCATTGAAAATAGCGGAACATCTCTTGAAAATAAGTGCTATTGGTACCGAAAAAGCGTCTTTGCATTTACTGGTTGCAGAAAGTTATGTGGTGAAAGGAAATTACAACAACGCCATCACGTCGGTTTTTGAAGCTGGAAAACATTTTGAAACCATTGATCATACCTTGCAAATAAAGATTTTGCTTTTAAAATCGGCACTTTTGAGGGATTTGTATCTCGATTCTCAATCGGAAAAATATGGGCTTGATGCTGAAAAACTTACTCAAAAATTAAGTTCTAAAAACAATAAAGCGTTTAAAGCAAATTTTATTTTGAATAAAGTTGAAATGCATCTCGAAAGACGAAGAAGCCATAAAGCACAAGACTTGCTTCAAAAAAATGAGATGTTGTTTAAAGATTTTTCATTTGAAAATCCAGAAATCAACCAAAATCACATTATTGTAAAGGCACGGATTTTCAGTAGTCTTTCGGAACTTGACTCGGCAACCATTTACTTTAACCGAGCAATTCAATTTTCGCAAAACAGGAAATATCCAAATGTTTTTGAGAAAGCCATTGTTTATAATGAATTAGGCAGATTGTATTTTCAGAAAAAAGAGCATCAGGAATCGATTGTACTTCTTTTGAAAGCATTGGAAGAAGCAAAAAAAATTAGCAATACGCCTTTATTAAAATCAATCAACAGGCAATTGGCGGTCAATTATTTAGCATTGAACAACAAGGTCAATTATCAATTGTACAGCAATGAATTTTTGAGGCTAAACAATACACTGGAACAAGCCGAACAAGAATCGGTGAACAATGCCTTCAATTTGATTAGCCAGGAACAAGAACTTTATTTTGAGGATGAAAAAAAGGAGCATTCCGTTTATTTTTATGTAGTATTGGCAAGTTCCATTATTATCATTTTAATTTGCTTGTTGCTTTGGATCAAAGTAAGATGGAAGAAAAAACGCTTGAAGGAAATCATCAACTATTTGGAAATAAGTAGAAATATTTTTGCCAAAACAACTCCCGAAATAAAAGAACCCAACAAGAAAATTAGTATTCCGCTTGAAACCGAGCAGGCTATTCTGGCCAAGCTGAAACGATTTGAAGCTTCAACAAAATTCACCAGCAACGAGATGTCCTTGGCAGTGTTGGCGGGACAATTTGATACGAATACGAAATACCTTTCGGAAATAATCAACAAACATTATCAGGATAATTTTAATACCTATATCAACAAGCTTCGTATCAATTTTATCATCCAAAAGCTAAAGACGGATCCCAATTATATGCATTATAAGATCAGTTATTTGGCTGAAAAGAGTGGCTTTTCATCACACAGTAGTTTTGCCACTGTTTTTAAATCGATAACAGGAATTGCACCTGTGACTTTCATTGAGCTTTTGAAGGAGGAAACAGCACAAAACGATAAGGAAACAGTATGAGGTGTAAGTTGCTAAATACAATCTTATTTTTTATAATTGTTGCAAATTTTTGCTTCATTAGCCCTACTTATGCCCAAGGCCAAGCGAAACTCGACAGTCTGATTCGAGCAAGTACCTTGAAAATTTATGAAAATCCAGACAAGGCAATTGCAATAGGCAAATCGATTGCAGCGGATCCAAAAAACGATACCAAGACTAAAATCAGAGGATTGATGCTGGTTTCCGACGGATATTCCTCAAAAAGAGATTATCAGAAATCACTAAAATACGTCCTGAAAGCCAACCAGCTTTTGAGTCAGCTGAATGATGATTTATTGAAAATAAGGATACTGTATAAATTGGCGGCCCAATACCAACAATTGAAGATTTACGACAAGGCGATTGCTTTTCTGGACGAGTCGGAGGCATTGAGCCTGGCCTACCCGGTAAGGGATTCGGTTCAATTTCTTTTGGGAAACAACTATGTGATCCGGGGATTCATTTACAAAGAGCAACTGAATTGCGACATTGCCATCAACTTTTTTGAAAAGGGAATCAAGGAATATGCTGGAATTGAAGGTTCGCTTATAAACGCTAATTTAAGTATAACTCATTACAATATAGGTAATTGCTATATTTTGATGGCAAATAATGAAGCTGCTAAAAACAGTTTTACAAAATCTATTGCAATTGCAAATCAAATCAATGCAAAGAGCCTTGAAGGTTTTTCGTTGAAAGGTTTGGCAGAAGTTTATACGTTGGAAGGAAAATACAACGAAGCAATCAAGGTTTTGGAAGAGGCTTTGGTGCTTTCCAAAAGTGTTGGCGATTTGATTTTAAATCAAGGAATTTATAAAGGATTATCCGAAAATTATCTGGCCATAAATGAATGGGAAAAATATCGAATCTATCATTTGGATTTTCTGAAAACGCAGTTGGAAGTCAAGGAATCCGAACGTAAATCCATCAGTGATTCACTCGATAAAACCATGGCGGTTCAAAATGCAAAATTGCAAGAAGTTATTCCAAATTACAATTACGGAATTTTAACATCGATTTTAATAACTATTACGGTTGTTATTATTTTTATTTTTTACTACAAGAAAACGCAAAAATCAAACCTTAAACTCCAAGATTTGATTGATGATTTGCAAAAAACAAAGCGAAATTTAATTTAATTTTATATTTCAATTTCTAGGAGGCAACTCTTTTGTTAACAGTATTTTAAGTATTGTTTTAGGCTTTCAAATTTCGGTAAATAGCAAAGGCATATTAAAAAATTACTCATTTTGTATCTCTATTTTTATGGCGAAACTAATCAAAATGATGTAATCACTATGCAAGAAAAATTACAATTAACCACGGTAATAAATCGGATTTTATTACTCGCTAATTTCTCTAAATCCAATTTAGATGTTAGCAATTTTTCCCGAGAAAACCACATAGGGAAAAAGGTATTTCTACCACTCTTATTTTTGTTGGCATACATTTCCAGTTATGGACAGTTGGCCACACAGAATTTTGAAAGTGGTATTCCAGCAAACTGGACCATTTTCAATAATAATGTAGGAACACTACCTTGGACGATTTCCAACGATGGATACCTTGGCAGTGATGCCGCTTTTATTGATCCATCGGCAGAGAATATTGGAGCTGGTAATACGGCACAATATTTCTTGGTCACGCCATTGGTTCAAGTTCCAGTAAACGGAGAAATTCGATTTTATACCAAAAGGCTAACAGATGATGCGAATCCAGGTATTAAATACCAAATTCGATTGTCAACAGCGAGTCAGCCCGACATCAATGGTTTTTCGGTTGTCCTTCAGGAATGGGACGGTGCTTCTTTAAACACAGGAGCCGATAATCTATACGAAGAAAAAATCGTTAGCCTTCCATCGACTATTCCTCCTGGATTAGAAATTTATATTGCTTTTGTAGCGGTTAATACGCAAACTGGAGCAGTTGCAAGTGGCGATGCCTGGTTTATTGACAATGTTAGAATCATAGAATCGTGCTTGAAAGTGGTTGAGGCCAATTTCACAGTAGAAAATATAACGCCAACAACGGCTGATTTATCCTGGACACATCCAGAAGCTACTAATTTTCAAATACAAGTAGTTCCGCAAGGAGAAATTCCGGCAACTTCAGGAATAACTGTTGCAAATTCCTATGAAGCTGAAAATTTAGATGGTGATAGTTTTTATGATGTTTACATCAGAACGATTTGTGATGCCGAAACAGCAAGTGCTTGGGCAGGACCTTTCAGCTTCAAGACTGCCATTTATGGTTTGTCTTGCGAAACGCCAATTGTTATTACAGCTTCTTCTGGAGTTTCTTATTCGCTTGACGCTAATTTAAAGGATTTCCCTAATGCAGATACGGTAATTTATGCCAATCAAGGAACAAGTTGCTTGTCGCCAGCCATAACCGAAAATTATTTGGAAGGAAACAAAATTTTTCTTTCCTATACACCTACACAAACGGGAGTTATCAACATCAGTCAAATGACACTTCCTTGGACATCTGGAACTGAATGTTGGGGAAATGCTATTACAGGCGTTTTTGTTTATGACAGTTGTACCAATGTTGGAGTTGAATGTTTGGCAGGTTTGAATACCACACAAACCGATCAACCTAAATACATCGAAAATTTCCCTGTTGTTGCAGGAATAGAATATGTTATCGTGATTTCTACTTCTTTTGCAGGGCTCGATACAAGCATCTGTTTTGAATTTGATTTGTCGTTCTCGACTTGTCCGGCTCCTTCGGTTTTTACGTATAAGGATTTGGTTCAAGACAGCGTTTCTTTTTCTTGGAACAATCCAGTAAATATTGCAGATTCTTGGGAATATGCTGTTCAAACTGCAGGTTCTGGAATTCCAACAGCAGGAACACCAACCAATACAAACGTTGATAATGTAATCAATACAGGTCTTTCAGCAGGAAATGCTTATGAATTGTATGTAAGATCGGTTTGTGATGGAACTCCGGGAGAATGGAGCATGCCGTATGCTTTCACGACACAGTGTGCTATTTTTGATACACCTTACACTACTGATTTTGTGGATACATCTGCACAAAATCCAGAACCATGTTGGACTTCAATGGATTTGAATGCTGATGGTGTAAAATGGTCGTATCAAGCAGGTTGGGAAGAGGGTTATTTAGGTTATGCAACTTTAAATACCAATACCAATCAAAACAACAACCACGATTATTTGGTTTCTCCACAGATTAATTTTAATGGAACCCAAAAGCGTTTAAGATATTCCCATCAAGTAGGTTGGGGAGGAAGCTCAAGCTACAGTATCAAAATTTCTACTACAGGAATTGGAGCAGAAAACTTTACTTATACCTTGTTACCGGAAACCGTAATTTCAAACGAAGCTTGGCAGGAAGTGATTTATAATATTCCTGAAACCATTACAGGAACAGTAAACATTGCATGGATTGTTTCACCTCTTGGTTCAGGACAGGAAGCCAGTAGAATTTCTATCACAAATGTATTTATCGAAGACAAACCAGCTTGTCCAGACCCGATTGCTCCAATTGCAGAAAATGTAACGACTACAACTGCAGAATTATCTTGGACAATTGGAGAATCTGAAACACAATGGCAAGTTGCCATTCAACCTTTGAATACAGGACTTCCAACCGGCGATGGAATACTTGTAGATTCAAACCCATACATTGCAACGGTAGAACCAGCAACACGATATGAATATTATGTAAGAGCCTATTGTAATGATGTTGAACAAAGCAACTGGGTTGGGCCCTATTATTTCACAACACAATGTATTTCATTTGACACTCCTTTCTATGAAGGATTTAATGATGCTGATGCCGATACTAAAAAATTCTGCTGGTCCATCAACAATGCAAATGAAGATGGTGCAACTTGGATGATGAACCCACAATATCCATCCATCCAGCCAAGTACATCTTGGTTCAATCCAACAACAGAATTTAATGATTATTTGATTTCGCCAGCCATAAATGCTGTTGGAACAAAAGCATTGAAATTTGATTATAGAGCGGCTTTTTCAATCTTTGCTCCAACGTCTAGATTTGGGGTTGAAGTTTTGATTTCTACGACCGATACAAATCCTGAAAGCTTCACAGTTTTAGGTCCATTGATGGAGTTTACAAACACTGATTTTCTTCAAAAAACTCTTTATTTTGAAGGAACAGGTATAACTTACATCGCTTTCAGAGTGCCACCAGCTTATGATTTGGCAGGAGGAAGTTCTATCCTGCAAATAGATAATGTGATTATTGAAGATGCTCCACCTTGTCCGAAACCATCTGATTTGAGTGCAACAAGTATCATGCAAAACCAAGCATTGTTATCTTGGACAGCAGGTTATCAGGAAGAAGCTTGGAATGTTGTGGTTCAGGAAGCAGGTTTGGGAACGCCAACTGTTTCGGGAACTCCAGTAACAGCAAACAATTATACACCAAATACTTTAGATCCAAATACGGTTTATGAATTTTATGTAAGAGCAAATTGTACAGGTGAAAACAGCGAATGGGTGGGTCCTTTTGTTTTCAGAACACTTTGTACAGCTTTCAATACGCCTTTCCTGGAAACATTCAACACCGATTCTACTTCAGAAGATTGCTGGAGAATCTTGAATGAAAACAGTGACGGAAACATCTGGAGTTTGCAAGTAACCGTTAATCCGTATGAAGGCGACCAAATGGCCGGAATGTTTACAGGAAGCAACGGTGCAAACGACGACTGGTTGATTTCGCCAACCATCAACGTTACGGCAAATCAAAGATTACGTTTCTATTATAAAGTGTATCACAGTGATTTTACCGAAGATTTAAGAATTCACCTTTCTACAACAGGAATTGATGTAGCTGATTTTACGACTACTTTATACGATTCAGAAGTAGAAACAGTGCTCATCAACAATATTGAATACAAGGAGATGATTATCAATTTGCCTGAAGGCATAACGGGTAACATCAACATCGGATGGCATATTCCAGAAATGGAACCAAGCTGGATGGGATATAGAGGTCAATTATTATTTATAGATAATGTAATTATCGAAGATATTCCGCCTTGTGCTTCAATCTCAAATCCGATTGTAGCCAATATAACCGATACCACTTTCCAAGTGGCTTGGGAGGCAAACGGAACAGAAACATCTTGGGAACTTTCGGTACAGCCTTATGGAACTCCGGCTCCAACAGGTGCTACTTTGCCAGAATATCTTTATACGGCAACTACAAATCCGTTTACGGTTACAAACTTAGACCCTGCGACAAAATATGAAGTGTATGTAAGAGCTATCTGTAACGAAACCTTGCAAAGTGAATGGGTTGGTCCGATTGAAGTGATCACAAAATGTAGTTTCGAAAATCTATGCCAATATACTATCACTTTGAGTGGAGGTCCAACTTCAGGAATTGGAGGAGGAATCGATGTTATTCAAAATGGCTATGTTATCCAAACGCTAGATTTTCCATCGGTAGCTTGGAACGAAATTCCTGAACCACTAGATTTTACACTTTTCCTTTGTACGGGTGTTGAGTTTTCATTGTTTTGGGATTCTATCGGAACGGCTCCAGGTCAATTTCCAGGAGCGACAGTAACAGTTAAAAATACAGCTGGAGAAGTAGTTTCTACAACCGATTTAGGATTACTTCCGGCTCCAAGGTCAACATTCTTTACAGGAATTGCGACTTGCGGAACGATTGTTTGTCCTCAACCAACAAATTTGGCATCTAGCCCAACAACGGCTTTCACTTGGACACCTGGTGGAACGGAAACACAATGGGAAGTTTTTGTACAGCCTGTTGGAAACAATACACTTCCACAATCAGGAACTATTGTAAACACGCCAACTTATACACCAACCGAAGCTGATTTTAATGACGCTACAACTACCACTTATGAATATTTTGTTCGTGCAATTTGTGGAGAAGATAACAAAAGCTTCTGGTCAGGGCCAAAAGTATTCGTAAGAAACGACGATGCTTCAACAGCTTTAAAATTAGCAGTAAATGGAGATGAAACTTGTAGTGTATCGGCTAGTGATGTAACCTTCAACGGTGCATCTGCTTCAACAGATCCGCTGACTTGTGCAGGAACTAACAATGGCGACATTTGGTTTGAATTTGATGCAACGGCAAAAATCCACATCATTGAAGCCAACGGATTTACAGGAAACTTCTATATTTCTTCTGGAGATGAACCTTATCCGGATATGACAATGACGTTGTATCAAGTTACCGAAGATGGTCTTGTGGAAAAAGCATGTAGCAACAACAATTCTATTGTGGCAATGTACACTTCAGAATTGGTGGTTGGCGGTACCTATAAAATACGCTTGATGCTAAATGCCCCAACAACCAATACCAGAAAGTTCAATGTTTGTATCAAAACACCATTGGATTTCTGTAAGGTAAATGCCGTGAATTATGATTTCGAAACACCTCCGATGCAACACGTTACCGGAATTACAACCATCGGAACCGAATTTGTAGTTCCAGGTTGGAGAGTAAACCTTGATACTTGGGATGCAATCTTCTTTTCAGAAGCTTTGACTGCCATCAATTTTGCTCCTTATTCTGGTGGACAATGTATCCAATTGCTATCAGACCCAGAAGAAGATTGGGATGCAAACGACCCGAACATCAAAGGAATTTATCAAGAATTTGATACTTCTGAAATTACCGTAATGAATTATAGTTTTGCTCACGCAACACGTTCAGAAGGCAATAGCATTCAGTTGTATGCTGGACCTCCAACAGGACCATTCACTTTGGTTACCGAAGAGGCAGCTGTAGGATTACAATGGACCTTGAAAACAGGAGAATATGTTGTTCCAGCTGGCCAAACTAAAACACGATTCATATTTAGAACCAAAGAAAATAAAATAGGAAGTCTTTTGGATGTGGCCAATTTCACTCCAAACATCGACATCAAAACTGTTCCTCAAACCTTGGCTTGTCAGGAAACAGAAGTTGTGCTTGAAGCAGAAGGAATCGGAACTTGGTCGGCTGATGAAGCCAATCCGGCAACGACCTTGATTGCAAATGCAACCACTAAAACGGCTACCATTTCTGGATTTAATACACCAGGAGTTTATACTTATCATTGGATTACACGTTATTGCGATAGAACGGTTACTGTAACCTATGAAGGAATTTCCGATGTACCAACGGTTATCACTCCGGTTGAATATTGCTTGAATGCAACGGCCCAGCCATTAACGGCTACACCATCAGAAAATCATACTTTGAAATGGTTTACGGATGAAATTGGCGGAACTGGAACTACAACGGCTCCAACTCCAGCTACAAATGTTTTGGGAACAACAATCTATTATGTTGCCAATGTAAATGCCGAAGGTTGCGAAGGACCAAGAGTGGCTTTATCGGTAATCATCAATGATACAGAAATGCCGGAAGTTGGTTTTGCTTATGATGCTCCTCAATATTGTGCAATCGGAACAAATCCAGTTATCACATTAAATGATGGTTTTGCAACGGGCGGAACTTTTACAGTACTACCAACAACAGGTTTATCTATCGATGCTACAACAGGAGCAATCGATTTATCAACAAGCACGGCTGGAACGTATGAAGTAACCTACAGCGTGTTGCAAAACGAATGTACTTTAGCAGATGACAGTTCGGTTACAATCATAATCAATTCTGCCGTTGCACCAGTAGTTGGGTTTACTTATCCAACTCCAGTTTGTACGAACAATGCTAATTTGACACCAACTTTAGTTACCAACTTCACATCAGGAGGAACATTCAGTTCAACAACCTTGACGGTAGATGCTACAACGGGTGAAATCGATATGGCTACTACAACAGCAGGAACTCATGATGTGGTTTACACAATTGCTTCATCAGTAGCTGATTGTCAGTTGGCTGATTCAGAAATGTTCCAAGTTGTAATTGAGGCTTTGGTGACACCAGTAACTGGATTTACTTTCAATCCTTCATATTGTCTAGCAGATAACAATCCGTTGCCAACTTTGCCAGCTGATTTCTACACGGGAGGTTCGTTCAGTTCTTCAACAGGATTGATCATCGACGCTTCAACAGGAGAAATTGATTTGGAAAACAGTCCTGCAGGAGTTCATTCAGTAACCTATGATGTTCCGTCAAACGGATGTGTGGATGCCGGAACCACTACGGTTTCAGTAACCATGAACGCTTTGGCAACACCAACAGTTTCTTTCTCTTATGAAGATGCTTGCGTAAATGCAACAACAAGTCCACTTCCGGTTTTAGCGACTGGATTTACACAAGGAGGAACGTTCAGTTCTACAACCTTGACGGTTAATCCAACAACTGGAGCTGTTGATTTGACTTCGGCTACAGAAGGAACTCACGACATCGTTTATACGTTGAATGAAGATGTTGCAACGTGTACGGATGGAGCTGTTTTTTCAGCAGAAATCAACTTGATTGACGGAATAAATGCCGTAACATCATTCACTTATGATGCAACCTATTGTTCAGGAAGCACAACCGATTTGCCAACTCTAGCAACCGACTTTACACTTGGTGGGACATTCACTTCAACTAACGGTTTGGTGATTAATGCTACAACTGGAGCCATCGACATTCAGGCGAGTGAGGCAGGAGTTTATGTAATTACGTATGAAGTAGAATCGGATGAGGATACTTGTACGGTTGGAGATTCTGATACGTTTACGATTACAATTTTTGGAGATTTAAGTGTTGCCGTAAATGGCGGATGCGATAACAGCCAATATTTGTTGATTGCCACTCCGGTTGACGGTTCGTTCAATCCGTCGAATGTTGATTATACATGGAAAGATGCTTCAGGAGCTGTTGTTGGAACCAATTCGGATACTTTCAATGTAACGGAATATGCAAACGGAAATTCAAATGCCGTTTTCCCAATCACATTTACTGTAACGGTTGATGCCGGAGATTGTTCAATCGAAACACCATACACGGTGAACAGCATCGGATGTAGGGAAATCCCAAGAGGAATTTCTCCAAACGGCGACGAATTCAACCAGAATTTCGACTTGACTGATTTGAACGTTAGAAACATCATAATCTTCAACCGCTATGGAACAGAGGTATTTAGTTTCAAAGGAAATTATACCAACCAATGGTTCGGACAATCAAGTGGAGGTAAAGAATTGCCAGTGGGAACTTATTTCTACAGCATCACAACCGAAAATGGAGCTTCTTTCACCGGTTGGGTTTACATCAACAGATAAACATTAATCCTAAAAAAAACAGTCTGACTGTAATTTCCAGTCAGGCTGTTATTTAAAAATAGCATTTAAAATGAAAAAAATATATCTTACAGTTGCCTTTGCCTTTATGGTCATCCTGAATATGGAGGCCCAACAGGATCCACATTATACACAATATATGTATAATATGAACGTGATGAATCCGGCCTATGCAGGTTCAAAGGAAAACATCGCCATCGGTTTGCTTTACAGGGCTCAATGGGTTGATGTTGAAGGAGCTCCAAGAACGGGAACTTTCTCCATCCACAGTCCTGTCGGAAGCAATGTTGGTTTGGGACTTTCTGCAGTAAGCGATAAAATTGGTCCGGTTGAGGAGAACAATGTCTATGCAGATTTCTCTTATACGCTTAATTTAGGTGGAGAACATCGATTGGCTTTGGGTATAAAAGCTGGTGCAACTTTTCACAAGGTAGGTTTGTTCAGCGACATCGGAAACGGATGGGTTTTGAATCCAAACGATCCAGCTTTTAGCGAAAACATAAGCAATACCTATTTGAATTTCGGAACAGGTGCTTTCTATTATAATGAAAAATTCTATGCCTCATTGTCGGTTCCGAATATGCTGAAAAGCAAGCATTTGGATGTAACGCAAAATGGTCAGGAATATCAATTTGGTTCCGAAACACAGCATTATTTTTTAACCAGTGGTTATGTATTTGATTTATCGGCAAACACAAAATTCAAGCCTTCGTTTATGTTGAAATCGGCTTTTAACGCTCCAACTTCGTTGGATGTTTCTGCAAATATGTTGTTTTTTGACCGTTTTGAGATAGGAGCTTCCTACAGATTGGATGATTCTTTTGGCGGAATGATTAACTTTGCTGTGACACCGGGTATCAGATTAGGGTATGCTTATGATCATATCGTTTCGGATTTGAACGTAACGACACCAGCCTCACACGAGTTCATGCTGTTGTTTGATCTGAATTTCTCTAAAAAGGTATCAATGTCGCCAAGATATTTCTAACCAACAAAAACCGAAACTAAAAATGAAAAAAGTTTATATTACAGCAGGACTTCTTTTAACGATGCTATCAGGCTTTAGCCAAAATAAGAATACCGAAAAAGCCGATAAATTATTCCAGAGCTACCAATATGTAAATGCTTCTGAAGAATATTTAAAATTAGTGCAAGGCAAGAAAGCCGACGGTTATGTCTATAAACAATTGGCCGACAGCTACTACAATGTTTTTGACATGGAGCAGGCTTCAAAATGGTATGCAAAAGCTGTTGAAACCAAGCAGGATGCCGAAACCTATTACCGTTATGCTCAAACATTGAGAACTTTGGCGAAGTATCCGGAAGCCAACAAGCAAATGGACAAGTTTGCATCGATGGCACCAAGCGATCAACGTGCAAAAGACCACAAGGCAAATCCGAATTATATTCCAAGCCTTTCAAGCAAGGACAAATTGTTTGATGTATTTGATACCAAAATCAACAGCAAGGATCAGGCAGATTTTGGAGCTGTTTTGACCAATGACAATACTTTATATTTTGTAAGTTCAAGAAACACAGGCAAGAAAACCGATAAATGGATCGATCAGCCTTATTTGGATATTTATGAATCAACTCGCAGTGAGGATGGAAAATTATCAGAACCAAAGGCTGTTGGCGATTTGAACACGGCTTTCCACGACGGACCTCTAACGATGAGTGCCGATGGAAACACTATTTATTTTGCACGCGACAGCCATAGCGAAGGTTCTTATCAAAAAGATGCCAAGAACAATGTAAAAGTTGGTCAGCAAGGTCTTTATAAAGCGACAAAAGTCAATGGAAATTGGACAAACATTCAAGCTTTGCCAATTAACAGCACTAAATATTCGGTTGGAAATCCGAGCTTGAGCAAGGACGGAAAGACGTTATACTTTGCTTCGAACATGCCTGGAGGTTTTGGAGAAACCGATATCTGGAAAATCAGCATTGGAAACAACAGTTACGGAAAGCCAGAAAATCTTGGTGCTAAAATCAATACTTCAGGTAGAGAAACGTTCCCTTGTATTGCCGATGACAACGTGCTTTATTTCGCGTCAAGCGGAAGACAGGGCTTCGGAGGTTTGGATATCTTCAAATTAGATTTGAATGATAAGGATGCTGAAGTCATCAACCTTGGAAAACCCGTAAATACCGAAAAAGATGATTTCTCTTTCAGCTTGAATCTGACTAAAAATGTAGGTTATTTTTCTTCTAACAGAAGCGGAAAAGACAACATCTATCTTGCAGTTCCAGTTTGTGGAGTAGAGGCTGTTGCGGTTGTAAAAGACAAAAAAACAGGCAAGGCTTTAGCCGATGCAAAAGTTTCAATCTTGGACAGCAAACGTAACGTGATTGCCACCAAGCAAAGTAACGCTTCGGGAGAAGTTTCGTATAAAGTAGAATGTGATACCGAATATATCTTACAAGCTTCAAAAGACGATTTCGATCCAGCTACAGCAAATGTTGCCAAGACAAAATCAGGAAAAGTTTCCATCAATTTAGAATTGGATCCTGTTGAGGTAGTGATTACCGCTACAGAAGTTTTGCTGAATCCGATTTATTTTGAATACAACAAAAGCAATATCACTTCTCAAGGTGCCAATGAATTGGACAAATTGGTGAAGGTCTTGAACAAGAATCTAGAAATGAAAATCTTCGTAAAAGCACATACCGACACCAACGGAAGTGCCGATTATAATATGAAATTATCGGATCAGAGAGCTCAAGCTACGGTTCAGTATGTAATTTCAAAAGGAATCAGCAAAGACAGGATTTCAGGAAAAGGTTTCGGATTTACAGAGCTGAAAGTAAACTGCACAAAATGTACAGAAGAGCAGGATGCTCAAAACAGACGTTCAGAATTCTTGATTGTAAAAAATTAATAAAAGTTTCATAGCAATTGATTTTTAAAGTTTTTAGGTTGTTTAAGTCGGGATGTGTTAAGTTCAATTAAAAAATAGGCTTAAAGGAAATAAATAGTTTACAAGTTGCTTTTTTGATTCCTAATTTTTAATTGAAACTTACACGTCTTGGCTTTTACTTAAAAGCATAAAACATTCAACTGCTATACATTAGAATAGTTGTAATAGCTAATTTTTATGACAACCATAAAAGTTGGCTATTCATTTTTAAAAAGTTGCCGATTAAATGAAAAAGATAATTATTATACTGCTTTTATCGTTCTGGAATATCTCGTTTTCCCAAGAACCAAATGATTGCCTAAATGCCATCACGATTTGTGGCAACGGAACATTTTCGTCCAATGCTTCAGGATTTGGAACTATTCAGGAAGTTTCCGGATGTGGCGGAATGGAACATAATTCAATCTGGATCAAAATCAATATAGTACAATCTGGAACTTTGGGCTTCAATATCATTCCTAATGATCCTGATCTGACAGTGGATTATGATTTTTGGGTATATAATCCAAATGCTTCTTGTTCAGGTTTAGGAAGCCCTATTCGTTGTGCCACAACAAATCCGCTTCAATCACAAGCCGCAGGTAATCCTGTTGTAAACAACCATACGGGAATGTATGGAGCTACAACAACAACACAGCTTATTTACAATCAAGGAATTGGTTATGTAAGATGGTTGGATGTTGTGGCGGGTCAATCCTATTATATTGCTATTGATAGACCAGTGGGAGATGGTGGTTTTGATTTGGAATGGACAGGAACTGCAATGAACGGAACAGGAGCTTTTGCTCCACCACCAACTGCAAATGACATTGTGGATATGAGAACCTGCAGTAACAATCCAAACGTCGGAATTTTCGATTTGAATACAGCACGACCTCTTATTAATGCAGATTTGGTAAACAATACCATTACCTTCCATACCACTTTAGAAAATGCCTTTGATAATGTGGCACCAATCGGTCCGATTATGGGTAACGCTTCTAATCCGCAACAGATTTTTGCAAGAGTAACCAATAATGTCACGGGTTGTTCTACCATTACCGATTTTGATTTGAAAGTTTTTCCGGTTCCCACTGCTACGATAAGTGCTTCTCAAGCTACTATCTGTTCGGGAGCTCCTGTTGACATTACCATTACGGGAACTCCAGAATCTACAATTGATTACACGGTTAATGGTGGTGCAATTCAATCGGCAACACTCGATATCACAGGAACATTTACTCTTACAGCTAATCCAATAATTGATACAGAATATACCTTAGTGGGTGCTAAAATTTTAGGCTTCAACAATACTGTGATTTGTTCCCAAGCTATAAACGATGATGTAACGGTAGTCGTTACGCCAAATGTAACACCAACTTTCACGCAAGTTTTTCCAATTTGTGAAGGCGAAATCTTATCGGCTTTGCCAACAACTTCTACGAATGGAATTACAGGAACTTGGTCGCCAGCTTTGGATAATACATCGACAACAACTTATACTTTCACGCCAGATGCTGGAGTATGTGCCACCACGACAACAATGGAAATTGTAGTAAATCCAACTCAAATTGCAACTTTTAATCCAGTTGCACCAATTTGTCAGGGCGAACCCTTATCGGCTTTGCCAACAACTTCTACTAATGGAATTACGGGAAGTTGGTCGCCAGCTTTAGACAATACAGCAACCACAACTTATACTTTTACTCCAGATGCAGGACAATGTTCGAATGCTGTTGCGATGGAAATTGTGGTGAATCCAACTCAAATTGCAACATTCAATCCGGTGGCACCAATTTGTGAAGGCGAAACCTTATCGGCTTTGCCAACTACTTCAATCGAAGGAATTACTGGAAGTTGGTCGCCAGCTTTGGACAATACTACGACTACGACCTATACTTTTACTCCAGATGCGGGACAATGTGCAAATACTGTATCAATTCAAATCATCGTCAATCCAACACAAATCGCAACTTTTACACCAGTTCCACCAATTTGTCCAGGTGAAACTTTATCGGCTTTGCCAACAACTTCAATCGAAGGAATTACTGGAAGTTGGTCGCCAGCTTTGGACAATACTACAACTACGATTTATACATTTACACCAGATGCCGGACAATGTTCGAATACCGCTACGATGCAAATCGAAGTAAATCCAAGTCAGGCACCAACTTTTACTCAAGTCAATCCAATTTGTCAAGGCGAAACTTTATCGGCTTTGCCAACAACTTCCAACAATGGAATTACGGGAACGTGGTCCCCAGCTTTGGATAATAATGCAACGACAACTTATACATTTACTCCAGATGCAGGTCAATGTTCGAGTTCTGTTTCAATGGAAATTGTAGTGAACCCAACACAAATCGCCACTTTCACTCAAGTTGCACCAATTTGTCAGGGTGAAACCTTATCGGCTTTGCCAACCACTTCGGACAATGGAATTACGGGAACTTGGTCGCCCGCTTTGGATAATACCACGACAACGACTTATACTTTTACTCCGGATGCTGGTCAATGTGCTAATGCCGTCACGATGGAAATCATTGTAAATCCAACACAAATCGCCACTTTCACTCAAGTTGCACCAATTTGTCAGGGCGAAACTTTATCGGCTTTGCCAACGATTTCTACAAATGGTGTTACAGGAACTTGGTCGCCAGCTTTGAACAATAATGCAACGACAACTTATACGTTTACACCCGATGCCGGACAATGTTCGAACAATATTCAGATGCAAATTGTAGTCAATCCTTATCCAATTTTAGCTTCCGATGAATATAAGATTTGCAAGGCAGATGGTTCAGGTTTTGGCGAATTTGACTTGCAAGGTAACATTCCGGTTTTTCTAGGAACTACCCAAAATCCTGCGAATTTCAGTGTTTCTTTTTCAAGAGATGCTTTGAATGCGAATCCCATCACTACAAATCCTTATACGAATGCAACGATAGATTCGGAAACGATTTTTATTACAATCACTAATGCTAGTTCAGGTTGTAGCATCACGGAACCTGTAAATTTGATTGTAGAATCGGGAACTCAAGTGACACAACCGGCCGATGTTGCTATTTGCGATTATGAAGATGAAAACGACGGAATCGCGACTTTTAATCTGGAAGATTTTGAAACCGAAATCTTAAACGGTCAGAATCCAGCCGATTTTATCATTACCTATCATTTGTCGGCTTTCACGGCTCAAACCGGAGTCAATGCGATACAAAATCCGACGGAACATAAAAACACCGCTTCGCCTTATCTCCAAAGGATTTTTATCCGTGTGGTAAACATCAATTCAACGAACGCTTGTATTGGTCTGACGGATGTAAACCTGATTGTCGAACCAATCTTGAAACCTCGAATCATTACGGGACCAGACAACAACAATACGATTTGTGTCAATTTTGAAACAGGTGAGGTAGAGCGTTCCTTGACGTTATTTAGCCTGTTCCAAAATCCGAGTTACACTTATAAATGGTTTCTGAATGGAACTGAAATTCCGGGAGCTACTTCGGGAAGCTACGAAATTATTACTGCTTCGCCAGGATTATACACCTTGGAAATTACAGATTCTTCTTCAACATCAGTTTGTGTTCCAGAACCAAGTGACGTTTTTGAAGTCATACAATCGGGTAGTGCTGTCGTAAGAAGTGTTGAAATCACGAACGCTTTCAACAACGAAAACACCATTACGGTTGAGGTGGAAGGTTTCGGAGAATACTGGTTTCAATTGGATTATGGTCCGATTGAAGACAACGGCGGCATCTTTACAAACGTAACTTCAGGCTTGCATACGGTTCATATTTACGATAGAAAAACCGAAAAGCCTTCGTGTGATGCAGTTGTAATTGAAAATATTCGTATCATCGATTATCCGAAATTCTTTACTCCAAATGGCGATGGATATAATGATACTTGGAACATTGGCGGTTTGGATGAACAACTGAAATCTAAGATTTTCATCTTCGATCGATACGGAAAATTGATTACCGAAATTAAGCCTTCCGGCGATGGTTGGGACGGAACCTTCAACGCAAATCTTCTTCCAGCAACCGATTATTGGTTTGTTATTTATTATGAAGAAGAAGGGGTTGCCAAAGAATTTAAAGCCCATTTTTCTTTGAAGCGATAGAGTTTTCTGAACTTATTTTAAGCCACGAATTCACGAATTTCACTAAATCTTTTTGTGAAAATTCGTGAATTCATGGCTTTATAATTATAGCCTTTTCCTATAATTAATCTGTGAATATTTATGGCAAAATAATATTTTTGAAAATTTTAACAACTAATAATTCTATCGTACGAAATTTTTCCTACCTTTGAATCGTTCAAATAAATAATAGAAATAAAAAATAAACAAATGCAAGCCGAACCAACAAAATCCGAATTAGAAATCCTTCAAATCCTATGGCATTTTGGACCATCGACTGTTCGTTTTGTAAACGATCAGCTGAACGAACAAAAAAGGGCAGTTCAATATACATCTACCTTAAAATTGATGCAGATCATGACCGAGAAGGGAATGCTTGAAAGCGACAAGTCGAACATGAAACACATTTACAGTCCGACAATCGAAGAGAAAAAAACCAAGGGCTTCCTGCTTGAAAAATTTGTCGATACGATGTACAACGGTTCAAGTAGCAGTTTGATGATGCAACTTCTTGGCAATAAAAAAACTTCGAAACAAGAAATTGAGGAAATCAGAAAGATCCTTGATACATTAGAAAACAAACAACTTTAAAAGTAAAATATGTTTACCATCAGCGACACCTTATTGAAAGCAATTTCCTGGACGCTTGTCCACACGATTTGGCAAGGTTTTATTCTGGCATTTCTGGCTGGGATTGTGATTTTGATGACCAAGAAAGCGACTTCGACTTTGCGATACAACTTGCTTTCGGGTTTGTTCTTGCTTTTTATTATAGTAGTTGGTTTTACCTTCAATTATGAATATCAACATGAAAATGAAGCCTATTTGACGGTTAATTTTTCAGAAAATCTAAAATCAGTTTTCACGCTTCAAGATGGGAACGTTTCGAATAATTTCTCTACCTTGATTGTAGATTTTTTAAATAAAAATGCCAATACAATCGTCTTGATTTGGTTTATTGTTTTTTGCTTCAAATGCTTTTCAATCACAACCAATTTGAGTCATATTTATAAAATAAGAAACTACCGAAATCAACCCGTTTCGGATTATTGGAAGGAACGATTGGAAGCTTTGAGCCAAAACATTCGTCTCAACAAAACCATTGTTCTTTTAGAATCACAATTGGTTAAAGTGCCTTCGGTTACTGGATTTTTCAAACCGATTATCTTGTTGCCAATTGGTATGCTATCACAACTTCCGCAAGACCAAGTCGAAGCGATTTTGTTGCACGAATTGGCACACATTCGAAGGAAAGATTACTTTGTAAACCTGCTTCAAAGCTTTGTTGAAATTGTGTTCTTCTTTAATCCTGGTGTACTTTGGTTGTCGTCTTTAATCAAAGAAGAAAGAGAAAATTGCTGTGATGATATTGCGGTCTCGGTTACCAAATGCAAGGCCAAATTTGTTCACGCTTTGGTTTCGTTCCAAGAATATAATATGAAAGACAACGAATTGATCATGGGCTTTGGCGGAAAGAAAAACCATCTTTTGAACCGTGCAAAACGCATCATCCACAACGATACAAAATCACTTAATGGAATTGAGAAGACGTTTCTATCGGTTGCCGTTTTTGCAGTCTTGATGGTGATGTTGGCCTTTGGGAACTCAAAAATGGAGTCTTCGGGAAAACCTTCGACAGCAATTAGAACCGAAACTACTACTACGGAAGAAATCACTACCACTTACGAGAACGAACAAAAGATTAAGGAAGTGACAAAAACTTCTGAAACTAAAACTTCTAAAAGCGAATATTGTGAAATTGTTGCTCAAAAACCAAGTGTAATGACGGAAGATGAAGCAAACTCTCTATCCGAAATCGATGAAAAAAAGGCAGAAATAAGCAGTGAAAACGCGGAGGAAAAAAGGCTTGAAGCAGAAAAAAGTAAACAGGAAACGGTGAAGAAAGTTTTGACAACTCCAAAAAACCAAACCGTAACCACTTGCGAAAAAACATCGGTTACCGACAAAAAAATACAAGAAAAGGAGAGAATCGTGATTACAGCCGACAAAGTTTGGGAATCTCCAGAAAAAATGGCCCAATCCATAATCAATGATCTGACTGCTGAAAAGATAATTTCTGTAACTGTGAATTTATCGTATAACCTTTCAGATACAAATCTGATAGTGAATGGAAAAGTACAATCCGATAGTGTTCACAAGAAGTTTAAACAAAAATATTTGAAGCAGGTGCAAGAAAAACATAGAGTTTCCGACAAAATTTCAATTGTTTATAATTATGATATCTCAAATCTGGTAGCCTGTAACTAAATTATTTATTATTCGACTAATCAACGAATAAGCAATCATATTTCAATCATCAATCAAATCACGAACAATCAATGCATTATCTATTCAAATTTGTACTACTGTACTTTTTAGTACTGTGTACTTCCTTTTTGCAAGCACAAACCAACGGGAAAATCAGTGGAGCAATCAAAACTTCCAACAACGAACCTTTAGAAATAGTCCTAATCACACTAGTTTCAGCTTCGGATAATTCCCTTGTTAAGACCACTTTTCCAGAAACAAATGGAAATTTTGAATTCACCAATCTTGCTGATAATAATTACCTTCTTGTAATTGATTATTTGGGATTTAAAACCTATCAATCACAACCAATTGCTATTCAGCAAAATACTGTTGCATTACCAGTTATACAACTAGAAACCGAAGATGTCAACAAACTCGATGAAGTTGTCATCGAAAAGAAGAAACCATTTGTAGTAAACAAAATCGACCGAACGGTTGTAAATGTTGACGCCATGATGTCAGCCGCAGGTTCGGATGCTATGGATGTTTTAGAAAAATCACCCGGCATTATCATCGACCAAAACGGAACCATAACCTTCAAAGGCAAAACTGGCGTCCAAGTCTTTATCGATGATAAGCCAACCTATCTTTCAGGAGCGGAATTGGAAGCCTATCTAAAATCGCTTCCTGCATCAACCCTTAATCAGATTGAGTTTATGACGAATCCGCCTGCAAAATATGACGCAGCTGGTGGAGCAGGAATCATCAACATCAAAACCAAGAAAAGCAATGCAAGGGGTTTTAACGGCAGTTTCTCCACCCGTTTTTCGCAAGGAAAGCGAATGGTCAACCGAAATAGTTTAAACCTTAATTATACAGATGGAAAAATCCGTCTTTATGGTAATGTAAGTTATGCAAGGCAGGAATCGGTGACGGATTTGTACATCTTCAGAAGGTATAAGAACGAAGATTTGAGCACCAAGACACTATTTGACCAGAACAGTTTGATTGAAGGCGAGAATAAGAATGCTAATGCAAAAATCGGTTTGGATTTTTATGCTTCCGAGAAAACCACTTTGGGCATCAGCTTGAATGGATTTACACGTACTGGTTTTAATACTTCGGACGTTAGCAGTGTACTTTCAAACGCTTCATCAGTTATCGATTCAACCATTATTGCCGATAACAGGACGGATAATAAATTCAGGAACGGCGGTGTGACTTTAAACTACAGCCGTGATTTCAACGAAGGAAAAAGGCTTACTGCCGATGCCGATTTTCTAACTTATTCCGACAGAACCGAACAGGGTTTTCGTAATTATATTTACCAACCCGACAATACTTTGAGCAACAGCGATGAATTAGTGGGGAAGCTTCCTTCGAAGATTTCGATCTATTCGTTCAAGACCGATTATTCACACCCGTTGAAAAATGAAGGCTTGCTTGAAGCAGGCTATAAAATCAGCCATTCGGAAACCGATAATGTGGCGGATTATGCCGATATCATCAATGGTGAAGCGGTTCCGAATTACGACACCAGCAACCATTTTAAATACAATGAAGTCATTAATGCGGCGTATTTGAATTTCAATAAAAGCTATAAGAGATTTTCATTTCAAACAGGTTTGCGTCTTGAAACGACCATCTCCAAAGGAAATCAGTTGGGGAATATCATGAAAGAAGCTTCGCAATTCAAGCGTGATTATACGAATCTTTTTCCAACGGTTTATGTGATGTATAAATTAGATTCTATCGGAGACAATCAGATGGTTGTGAATTATGGAAAACGCATCAACCGACCATATTATCAGGATTTGAATCCGTTTTTGAGTCCGCTCGATAAGTTTACCTTTTATTCTGGTAATCCATATCTGAATCCGTCTTTCGGGCATAATGTGGAACTTTCCTATCGTTATAAAGGTATTTTTAGTACGACTTTAACCTATGGAAAATCAAAGGACGACATCAACGAAACCATCGAAATCAACGACGGAATCTATTACAGTCGTCCAGGGAATATCGGCAAGAGTCAGTTCTTGAGTTGGACGGTTCAATCCGATTTTGAAGTTACGAATTGGTTTTCTACAAGCTTGTTTACGGAAGTGGCCCACATGGATTTCAAGAGCGAATTATACACCGAAGGGTTGCATTCGTTCGGGACATTTTTCCACTTTTCGTCCAACAACAGGTTCAAGATTGATAAGAAATGGTCGGCTGAATTGAGCGGAAGATATACTTCCAAAATGACTTCTTCGCAATTTACGCTTGACGAAAATGCAAGCATCAACATCGGGATTCAAAGAAAAGTATTTGGCGATAGGGGAACATTACGGCTTAATGCAAACGACATTTTTTATATGGGCATCCGAAATGGTGTCATCAACAACCTGAAACTGACCGATGCCACTTGGAAAAACAAACCCGATAGCCGTTTTGTAGCCTTGACGTTCACATATTCTTTTGGGAAAGCCTTCCAAGCAAAATCACAGGAACGTTCGGGAGCCGAGAGTGAACAAGGCCGTGTAAAAGGGTAAAATAATATTTTTTTATAGATACGAATTTTACTAATTTCCACTAATTAATTGGTGTAAATGAGTGGAATTTGTGTCTTTTTTATATCTCTAAACACTAATAATAATTAACGTCAACCTATTTCAGAATTTTGTAAATTTGCCCCTCATTCAATTTTACAGTTATGATGTTACGTCTTCAATTGCCAACCGACCCAAGATGGGTGAATATTGTCGAGAAAAATATAGAGGAAATCCTTACCGATCATGCTTGGTGCGAACAAAAGGCCGCTTCGAACGCGATTACCATCATCACCATCAATTCGGAATATCCGGATTTGGTGACCGATATGTTGGCTTTGGCCAAAGAAGAAATCGAGCACTTTGAGATGGTACACGAAATCATCAAGAAACGTGGTTATAAATTAGGCCGTGAGCGAAAAGACGAATATGTTGGCGAACTTGCCCAATATATGAAACGAAGCAATACGGGAAGCCGTGTTTCTGGTTTTGTAGAAAGAATGCTTTTTTCGGCGATGATCGAAGCTAGAAGTTGCGAACGTTTCAAGGTACTTTCAGAGAACATCAACGACGAGGAATTGTCGAAATTCTATTGGGATTTGATGGAAAGCGAAGCAGGTCATTATACCACCTTCATTACCTACGCCAGAAAATACGGACACGGAATCGATGTTGAAAAGCGTTGGAGGGAATGGTTGGAGTTTGAGGCTTCGGTGATTGCGAGGTATGGTAAATCGGAGACTATTCACGGGTAGTTCAGTGATCAGTTTTCAGTCGCAGTTTTCAGTTAATAGCTTTGTCTTGATACTTAATACTCCACTCTTACTACTTAAATATTACTACTTCTATGATAACCATCATCCCTGCATCACCTTCTGATTTTCCAATTATAAAAAGCTTGGCTTATGCAATTTGGCCCGATACTTATGGAGCGATATTGTCACCAGAACAGCTTAAGTATATGCTAGGTGCGTTTTATTCGGAGGAGGCTTTGCTGGAGAATTATTTGGAGAAAGGGCATCGGTTTTTGTTGGTGAAAGAGGACGAAACAGTTCTGGGTTTTGCTTCGTACGAACATCTTTATAAAGAAACGAACACCACCCGAATCCATAAAATCTATCTTTTGACGGAAACGCAGGGAAGGGGGTTGGGCAAGCTTTTGATTCAGGAAATAGAGAAGATTGCGTTGGAGAATCATGCCGATAAGCTTTCGCTGAACGTGAACCGATTTAATAAAGCAAAAGATTTTTATACCAAGATAGGCTTTGAGATTGTTGGTGAGGAAGATATTGAATTGGAATATGGGTATTTGATGGAGGATTATGTGATGGAGAAGAGATTGCAATGACAATTTCAATGACAATAAAAAATAAACAATAACCCTATTGCACGATGATGTCGTGTTTGGAAAGCAGTCCTTTCAGTCCGTTGATTGAGAAGACTGCTTTTTTTATTTTTGTTTTTTCCGGATCTATAGTGTAGTTGTAGCTGGTGCTGAAATCGGCCTTGATGGCGATGGCCTTGTCGAATTCTGAACGATACAAGTCGCAATAGTCAAAGAGCACTTCCGTCAAGTCGGTGGCCATGAAATCTACAGCGATGATACTGCAATTGGTAAAGGTGGTTCCCTTGATTTTTAGTGCATAGAATTTAGAGAAATCCAATATACAATCTTTGAAATGGATTTCGAAGATGAGCTTGTCGCACATCGCAAAGTTGACTTCCCTGATTTTACATTTGTTGAAATGTGCAGTTCGAAAGGCCACATAATTGATCTTGGCGTTGTTGAAATTGCAGTTGTTGAACGTGCAATCGATAAAGGTACCACCAACGAAAGTTGCTTCTGAGAAAGTACAATTATTAAAAACACAACCCTCAAAATCGGTATGGTCGAGGGTGTCCTTGGTGTAGGTGATGTGGTTGAAGGTTTTCTCTAGTTCGTACTTGGGCATTTCTGTTGTTGGTTTCGTGGGGTAAAGGTAGTATTTTTTTTGGGTGAAAGGTTTTAGGTGCAGGGGGAAACTTCGTCATCAGGTTTGATTTATGCACTTACAGTTTGTACTTTTGCCCGTATGAATGATAATTTTATAAACGAATACTTCGGTATAGGCATACAAAATGGTAAGACCCCTGAAAACTTGGGCGTTTTGTGGCGAACGGCTCAAAATTTAGGGGCTACTTTTATATTTACCATTGGCAACCGATATGCCAAACAAGCCTCTGATACGCATGATGCCGTTAAGGCAATTCCCTATTTTCATTATGACACCTTTGATGCTTTTTTTGAAAACCTCCCCAAAGGAGCCCGATTGGTGGGTGTGGAGTTAGATGAAAAAGCTTCGGATTTAGAAACCTTTGAACATCCACGCCGTTGTGTTTATTTGTTAGGAGCCGAAGACCATGGCTTGTCCTCAAAAGTAATTGCCAAATGCCATCATTTGGTGAAATTTAAGTCTGAAAAAAGCTTGAATGTGGCTGTAGCAGGAAGTATTGTGATGTATGATCGGAATTTGGCTAAACCGCGTTCTTGATAGAATGTCCTAGGTGTACCAGTATCAACTTCCCCAATCTTGTCATCCTGACGAAGGAAGGATCTCTGCTTTTACTTCCAAAAAGAGTTTCCCCTTTCATGTAAATGAAATTACTAATCTTTTGTGGGCACGAGCAAGATGCTCTAGCAGGGGATGAATAAGGATTACCCTCTGGAATTGAAGGGTAAAAATAAAAAGTTACGCGAATTGAATGGCATGCAAAATGTGTTGATGAACCAAGGAAAGGATGTTACTTTTAACGAGGGGACAGAATACAAGGCCTTGTTTGCATATATTCAGAACATCTGCAAGGCTGGGAAGATTGTTTTTGACGGTACGATTACGGAAGATGAATATACTATTACTCGATTGATTAAGAGGATGAGGGCTCCGAAGAGAGAGGAGAAGGAGGAATAGTTTAAAAGGTTATATGTTTAAAAGTTTAAAAGGTATAGTGTTAGAAAGTCCGGCTTGCGTCGGACTTTTTTTATGGATGTAATGCTTATTTCTTTATATACAAAAAGCCCTAATAAAAGTAGGGCTTTTGCATTTTTTTGAGTGATTTCAGTTGTTTATTCTTTGATGAACTTTGTTACCTGAACGTCTGAATTTGTTGTGATCTGCATTATATAGCTTCCTGTTGCCAATGTCGCTATGTTAATTCTTCCGTCGGTATCGGGTATTGTGTTGCTGATAACAGTTTGCCCGAGTAAATTATGTACTGCAATGGATGCGATTGCAGTATGATTCGGATTGCTTATGTAGAGCATATCTTTCGCCGGAACTGGGTATACGGTAAATAGCGCTGAAGTATGATCCTTCACTTTCAAAGGTGTTTGTACCGTCACTACAGCAGTATTGGTGATGATTGGAAAGTTATAATCAAAATAAATAGCGGCGGTATTTTCCAACACTGCTCCTTCGGTAAGCGTTGCTTTAGAACGGATTTTAAAAACCAGATAACCATCGTTGTTGTCGTCTGCAAAGCCAAGCTGTATGTTATTGAACATAAACTCGACCTGATTTTCTTGTATGATCCGGGTGGTAAATGGATGGCTTCCATCTACAGGGCTCAGTGAGGCAATATCAAATTTGGCAGCATCAATAACATCGGTTACTCTGATGTTTCTTGCGGGAGCGGTGCCTAAATTTTCAAAGCGGATGCGGTAGTACATATAATTGCCTACATTTTCAGGAATTATATAATCGCCACCCAGACATATCTTATCGTTGGGGTCATACGAATTCACAACTGTTTGGTTAAGCACCGCTTCATTGTTGGCTGTAACCTCGTCTTGTTCTACGGTCGCAAGGGCTGTAAACGCCAATATATCATCGCCATTTAGTGATGGTGTATCCATAGGAGTGTTCAATTCTAGTTTTATGAGATACTCCAATTCGGTCAAAGGTTGCATGTTTTCGATGTTCCAAGTCAAGGTGCCCTGACCGTTTGTTGTCACAGTTGGAGTGCTTTCTACAAACTCGGTTCTCGTGGCGTCAAAGGTAAACTGTACTGATCCTGTTGCTATCTGGTTACCCTTGTTCTTAACGGTAATTTTATAAAAAGCATCAAAGCCTGGTACGGCGTTATCTATAGGCACTAGGGTTGCTTCAAAGTCTTGGTGAACGCCGACAGCAGTCACACAATAGTTCTGATTGTAATAGTTGGTAGCCGAAGGCATGGTTAGTGTGATGCTTGAAGGCGATACACTAAACCAAGAAGGATTGTCTAAAATAGGGGTAATGACGCTTGTCCCGTTTTTTAGCATTACACCATGTTGTCCTTCAGGACTTGAATAATAAAAACTTTCTGTGGCACCATTTACTAGCTTGTATTTTAAGTATGGAAACCCAGCATCTGTAGGTGAACATCCGTTGTTTTGAGTGTCGATCCTTGTAAAACCGTTCATGAGATAGCTATCAGTACCTAGCAAACGGACCATACTAGATTTGTTAAAATCGCCAGCACCAATGTAACCATATTCGCCACAATGTAAAATCATACCATCAGGTTGCTGTAAAACCCTGCGTACAGGACCTGAACTACCAGAGAAATTGATTCCTGATTCAGCACCACCAGTATCATAAAATGAATTAGAGGGACTGCCGTCTGGCAAGAGCACTGCGACACCGGAACGCTGGTTAAAATAGAAATTACCACCAATGAGAATGTTTCCATTAGGTTGCACAATAATAGAATGTACATAGGGATAAAATCCATATATAGGAGAAGTAAAGGTATCGTCATAGCTTCCATTGGGGTGCAACCTTACGATACCATTAGCATTGTATTCGTCAAAGGTATCAAATCGTCCGCCAACGAGGATTTTCCCATCGGGCTGTAGTGCCAAAGAGCAAGTATAACCATTTTGACCTATAAAACCCAAATCGATGTCGAAAGTAGTATCGATGGTTCCGTTAGCACTCAGCTTTAATAAGTTATAGGAAGATTCAAAATCTTCACCTCCTATGTCTTGTATAAAGGTACGACCGGCAACGATAAGCTTGCCGTCTGGTAGCACCAATACAGCGAAACACTCTTCAATTTCAGGATTTTGGATAAATGAGTTGTCTATTGAGCCATTTGCATTCAAGCGAAGGAGCTTATTTGGAGAAGAATTTCCTATCAGAATCTTTCCGTTGGACAGTGGTGTTATACAATTAATGTAATAAGAGTCTAGAGAAACTGGAAGATTGAATGTATTATCAATGGTACCATCGCCATTCAAACGAACCATTGATTTTAGTTGATTTCCTACTTCAATTTCAGTGCCTATAAGAATCTTGCCGTCTGGCAATACCGCTATCGGAGAGATAAAGTGATTAAAGTTATTGCTGGTATAAATGCTAAATTCTGGGTCACTGGAACCGTCAGGGTTTAACCTTTCGATAGTACGGACCCATGCGGATCCCGGTGTATCTTTAGAAGTAACGATAATGATCTTGCCATCGGGTTGCAAGGCCATATCGTGCACCCTTTTTTCATATTGTGACCAAATTGTTGTGGGAATAAAACCAGGATCCATAGTGGCAGCATTTTGTGCTTGTCCTACACCCCACAATAGTAAAAGTAGAATAGTAATTTTACGCATACGATTTAAATTTCACCAAAAATAATTAAAGAGTTGGAATAACAATGTATTGCAAGTGAGAAATTTAGAATGTTTGGTAATACGAACAAATCATCATGTAAAGTTTAAAAGCAGTTATGATGAATTTTAACGATAAAAGCCCGATCTCTCGGATATCCACAACAGTTAGCGGTTTTGCAAACCGTGCCCACAATCAATTTCAAATAGACTTATAATCATTAAACAAAACACTAACAAACAGGATCGCTCAAATACCCACAAAAGTTAGCATGACTTTTGCATTTTTAAATAAAAAAAATGTCAACCAAATACAAAGTCACCACTAGAGAAGAAGCCTATTTACCACAGTCGGCTGGGATAGATGTTTTTACTCGCTTAAACCAAAAGGAAGCCATGATCGAACCTCTTAAATACAATCCACACCTTGCTGGAGGATTATTATTTTAGTTCAGCCAGGAATTATATTGGTTTGGAAAATGAATTGGAGGTTGTTTTGCTGGATTTGTTTTATGGTTTTCTCTCTTTTGTGCACGGTTCTCACCCAAGGTTAGTCTAGCAGAAAGAAGTTTAAACCCATAATGGTTATGGATGTTAGAGGTCCAAGGATTATAAAATCTTTAAAAAGTTAACTTTCGTATATTCAATTATAAAGTTTGGTTAAAACCAAATCGAACTGATTTAATACTGCCTAAATTTGTTAAACAAAAAAGAGTATGAACAAGATAATTGGAATGGGATTGATTTTGATTAGTATTTCATGTCAATCAAAAGAAAAAAAAAGTATTCAACCTGTTACAGAACCCGTAAAAATGGAAGTAGAAAAAAATTTAGAAGTGGCCACTTTTGCAGGTGGATGTTTTTGGTGTACAGAAGCTGTATTTTTAGAATTGGATGGCGTGAAAAGCGTTGTTTCAGGCTATATTGGAGGTGCAATTGCGAATCCAACGTATGAGGAAGTTTCCCGTGGCGATACCGGTCATGCCGAAGCAACCCAGATTACATTCGACCCAAAAAAGATTTCGTATGGAGAATTATTGGAAATATTTTTCGCCACACACGATCCAACAACCTTGAACCGCCAAGGTGCCGATGTTGGAACACAATACCGAAGCGAAGTTTTTTATAATAACGAAGAACAGAAGAAAATCACCGAGGATTATATTGCCTTGATGACGTCTGAAAACACGTTCGGTAAACCAATTGTGACAAAGGTTTCGCCTGCTCCAAAATTTTATCCAGCCGAAGATTATCATCAGAATTATTACAGCCGAAACCAAAACCAGTCCTATTGCAGTTACGTGATTACGCCAAAAGTGAAAAAGGTAAAGGAGCAATTCAAGGACAAGCTTAAAAAGTAAATTTTCTTGGCATCAGATTTGTATAGGTAATTGAAAATTATGCAATTATGAACAATCAAACAGATATAAAAGTATTGGACGACAATAGATCAAGGGATTTGATTCTTGGTTTGCTTTTCGATGCGATAGGAATGATGTCCTTTTCTATTCCTTTGATTGGAGAATTCTCGGACATTATCTGGGCTCCAATTTCAGGACTCTTGATGGTTTGGATGTATAAGGGAAGAGCTGGAAAAATAGGAGGGATGTTTTCTTTTTTAGAAGAACTGATCCCTTTTACAGATATTATTCCATCATTTACCCTGATGTGGATTTATAAATACATCTTAAAAACTAAAGATTAATAAAACGAAAAACCCAAAAGCAATTCACTTTTGGGTTTCTATTTGAAATTATTTTCTGTCTGATTCTTTCGGCAAGAGAAACCCCAATCGCATACTTCGGATCATCCTTTTCCCGAAAGGGAAGAAAAACTTCGATTGTCCGAAAAGGTATCCAAAACCCATCAGCATAAAAGGATACAAAGGCAATACCAAGACAAAAAGGATGAAATAGTAAATAAACCAATGCGTATTTTCATAGGTAATGCCAAAAAGTCCCATTACAAATGAGGAAATTTTAGCAGACAACGAACCGTTTATCGCAAAGACGATAAATATAATTACAAGATCAAAATTGGAAGCAATTCCCCAACGTTCTTTGAGTTTATTCATACTAAATAATTATCGGCAAAATTACACTATTATATTCGAGCAGGAAAACCTCCAAGCTGAATATTATTTGTAATTTGAAAATAAGTCAGATAATTAAACAGCATATAATTCACCTCATAGCCATAATCAATATGGTTGTCATAGTTGATTGTCATTTCAAACAAATTCCTGTTCCTGCCCGAATTTACATTAATATTCCAGTTTGTGACCCACATTCTGTTTCGGGTTTCCATATAACTTTGGGTATAAAAATTTCGAGGTTGTGCTCTTGAAATCAGCCAGCTGTTAAATCCAGGATCAATAATGATCACTTCATATTGCAGTTCGTCATTTGCAATCCTAACCGTGTCGTTTTGCGTAGAATTTGCCATTTCTTGATTTTTTGGCGAAGTGTTTTTTGTGGTCGAACAACTAATGATGACCAATGCAATTAATATAAATGAGATAAAATTTTTCATGACTAGGGATTTTCCCTAAAGTTACAAATTAAAATTTCCAGAATGTTTTTGATTATCATTGATTTAACAAAAAAAGCCGAACACAGTGTCCGGCTTCTCAATATATTGTAAAGGAAAAATTAAATTTCTACTTTCAACAAGCTTATAATTTGATCAGCAAGTTCAGTTCCAATTCTGTCTTGAGCTTCCAAAGTTGCAGCACCAATGTGTGGCGTCAAGGAAATTTTTGGGTGCATCAAAACCTGAACTGCCGGAGTTGGTTCTTCTTCAAAAACATCCAAACCTGCAAACAATACTTTTCCGCTGTCCAAAGCTTCAATCAAAGCCACTTCATTGATGATTCCTCCACGAGAAGCATTTATGATTCCCACATTGTCCTTCATCGCATTCAACTCTGCAACATCAATCACATAGCCATTTTCTTGAGCCGGAACGTGGAGTGTGATAAAATCCGAATGCTTGAACAAGTCTTCCATCGGTTCGGTCAGAATCTCGACATTGATGAACTGACCGTTGTAGAAATCGACCTTGATTTCGGCTTTGCCTAAAAATTTATCAGCAGCAATAACCCGCATTCCAAGACCCAAAGCAATTTTCGCAACTGCCTGACCGATTCTTCCAAAACCAATAATTCCAAGCGTTTTTCCTCTCAATTCGATTCCGTTGGCGTATGCTTTTTTCAAACCTTCAAAATTCGAATCTCCTTCCAAGGGCATGTTTCTGTTGGAATCGTGCAAGAAGCGAACACCATTGAACAAATGTCCAAAAACCAATTCCGCCACCGATTCAGACGATGAAGCTGGCGTGTTGATTACGTGTTTTCCTTTTGATCTAGCATAATCCACATCAATATTGTCCATCCCAACACCACCTCGGCCAATGATTTTCAAACCCGGACAATTGTCAATAATATCCTCACGGACTTTTGTTGCACTTCGCACCAAAAGCACCGAAACATCATTGCTGTTAATGTAATTTGCAACCTGTTCCTGTGCCACTTTTGTAGTAATCACTTCAAAACCACCTTTCTCTAAAGCCTTGATTCCGCTACTAGAAATCCCGTCATTGGCTAATACTTTCATAATTTTAATTTAAAAATTTAAAGATTGAAACATTTAAAATTCTAATCTGATTTATTTTTTATTTTTCTAACTGAATACTGCGACTCAAAACTGTTTACTTTTTTAGAAGCTATTCCCGCTTTCCGTTCCAAGCTCTTGTCAAAAACCTTTTTTTCTACGTCAAAAAAGGAGCTTCCGTTGGTCGCTCTTTTTTGCCAAGAAAAAATAGGTTTTTCGCCTTCGAGGCTTTCCACTACAATCAGGGCTAGGCGAGTTAACTTCTTCCTGATGCTTTTGACTTCAAACTCACATCTTCCAACTTTAATCTTCCAACGTTTTGCAACTTGCCGAAGGCGGTCCTTTCGAAGCACCATCTGTCAAGCTACCATTCATGTTTATTCGGAGCTGAAAATTTTCTGCCACCACGTCCGCCTCGCATTTGGCAGGCTGCTGTTATGTGTATTGTTTTCTGTTAGATTGTTTATTTGTCTAACAAAATTCAAATATTTCATCTCGTCCTTTTTAATTATGTCAATATCTGTCCAGTCATTTTTGATTTTAGTCTGAAATATTAGCAAAGAGTCTTTGCCGTCATAAACCAAACGCTTGTTTTGTCTTTCAATGAACCAAGAACCAAATACTTTGTCATTATATTCTTTGTTGTTAATGTCTTTGTCTACTAATTTTTGAACAGTAAGGTTGTAAAGAAATAAATTCCAGTTCTGTGAGATTTGTTTTTCAATGTCAAATGCGTCACCGATTGCTCTTTCAATTGTTTCGTCAGTTGCGTTGTCAATGATTTCTGCTTTATGTCCATAAGAATCTTTCAACGTCACTTTAAACATTCCATTTGAAACCTCGTCAATATAAACTGTCCATCCAGGAATTGATTTTTTATTCATAAGGTCGTCTTTACATTATATATAACTTCAATCTCCCAACTCCGAACTTCAATCTCCCAACTCCCAACTTCAATCCCCTAACTCCCTACCTCAAGTTTTTTCATCACATCCACCAAAACCTGAACGCTTTCCAAAGGCAAAGCATTATACATTGATGCACGATATCCACCAACCGAACGATGTCCAGGAAGTCCAGAAATTCCAGCTTCTTTCCACATCTTATCAAAAGTTTCTGTTTGAGATTCATCCTTCAATAAGAAAGTCGCATTCATATTCGAACGATCTTCTTTAACAGCAGTTCCTTCAAATAAAGGATTTCGGTCTATTTCGTCGTATAATAATTTAGCCTTGGCTTCATTAATTTTTTCAATAGCCGGAATCCCACCTTGGTTTTTCAACCATTGCATTGTTAAAAGAGAAGTATAAACTGCAAAAACTGCCGGTGTGTTGTACATGCTTTCGGCCTTGATGTGTTTTTCGTAATCTAAAATACTTGGAATATTTCTTCCTGTTTTTCCGAGTAATTCTTCCTTTACAACCACTAAAGTAACTCCAGCAGGACCCATATTTTTTTGGGCTCCGGCATAAATCAAATCAAATTTAGAGAAATCCAACTGACGGGAAAAAATATCCGAACTCATATCGCAAACCACTGGAATATTAGTAGTTGGAAACGATTTCATCTGGGTTCCAAAAATGGTATTGTTTGAAGTACAGTGAAAATAATCGGCATCGCTCGGCACTTCAAAATTTTTCGGGATATGATTGTAATTTTCCTCTTTAGAAGAAGCCACAACTACAGTTTCGCCAAAAGCTTTTGCTTCCTTGATTGCTCCAGAAGCCCAAGTTCCAGTATCTAAATAAGATGCTTTTCCGTTTTCCTTTAGCAAATTATAAGGAACTCTCAAAAACTCCATACTTGCTCCACCTTGCAAAAATAAGGCTTGATAACCTTTTCCTTCAAGACCTAGAAGTTCCAATGACAAGGCTCTTGCTTCGTCCATAACGGCGACAAAATCTTTGCTTCTGTGCGAAATCTCTAAAATCGACAAGCCTGAATCATTGAAATTTAAAACTGCCTGTGCCACTTTTTCAAAGACTTCCTGTGGCAAGATGCATGGGCCTGCACTGTAATTATGTTTTTTCATCCTATTTTGTGGTGTAAATTTTCAAAAGCAAATTTCAGAAAATAGGAGTAAAGTTTAATTTACAGTTTGATAATAATTTCATAAGGTTATCAACAAAAACGTTGTAGTTGGTATTTTTTGTAAAATTCATCGAAAGAAATGTTTAATAATTGGTGTTGTTTTGCAGTTTTTATAAATGTTTAAGAATAAAAAAAGACCCTATATACTGTTTTAATACAATATATAGGGTCTATTGAATGTAAGTTGGAAATTTAATTTTAGAAAACTTTTAAGAGCTTACCAAAATAATTTTATTGGAAAAGACTATTGACCTTGCAATTCCATCAACCTTTGTTGCAACATTTCTTGGTCTTGAAGTGCAGCCCATCCGAACATAGAGATTACAGCAACTAACATTATGATGTAGATAATGCTCAATACAATTCCGATTATAGCCAGAATTCGTCCTGTATTCAAATTGCTGTATCCGTCATAACCTTCAGGGTTTGCAGCATATAAAGCTTTGTCTTTTTTGGCTAGCACCAAAGCAATGATACCGAAAATAAGTCCACCTCCATAAAAGCAACAAGCAGGAATAGATAGGATTCCAAGAACAAGAACAGCAACTGCATTAGGTAATTTTTGTTTTTCCATAGTTTTAAATAGTTATTTAGTTATTGATTAAGATTTTATAAATGTAAGAAATAATCATAATTAATCCGTTGATAATTCCCAAGCTGATGATTATTTTGTGGTAATTTCTTTTTTTGTCTAAAAAATGCAAAGCGATGAATCCAAAAAAAACAACTAAGGTATAGATGGCTGGAAACATAAAGAAAGCATCTGCAAATTGTCCTTTCAAAATTAAAGCCAACGATCGTTGCATGCCACATCCCGGACAATCAAACCCGAAAAGTTGTTTGTTCATACACGGAATCATATATTTCTCTACATCCAAAACACTTTCTTTATTGCAATTTTACAAAATAAAAATAAACTTTTTTGTTTTTAAAGGTTATTATTTTAAAGTTCTTTACTTTTGGAATCCAAATTAATGAATATGAAGAAACTACTCATTCCCCTTTTGTTTGTCTCGGGATTTTTACTGCTGTATGAACAAAGCAAAGACCAGCCTAACATCTATATTATTGCAGGAGCGATAGTGGTTTTCATGTTCGGATTAATGCGACTCAACACGAAAATCCCGCATAAAAATAACAACAAAGACCAAGACAATGTTCAATAAAGGCGATAAGGTTACAGTTTTAGATGATGCAATCGACGGTGTTGTCCTTTCGGTAAAAGGCGACAAGGTCACTATTGAAACAACCGATGGTTTTGATCTTACGTTTGAAGCAAAAGAACTGATAAAAATTGGAGGAAACGACCTGAACTTCAATATTGGTCCGAATTTAAGCCAAATTATAAAAGAAAAGGAAATCCCAAAACCGAGAAGTTTCGTCAAGGAAAAAAAGCCAAAACACGAAGCCGGAGTTCCAGAATTCGACCTTCATATCGAAAAGTTAGTCAAGAGTTTCAGGGGAATGAACAATTATGACATTCTAACGCTGCAAACCGAAACGGCTCAACGGCATATCGAATTTGCCATCAAAAACCGAATCCCAAAGATTGTATTCATCCACGGAGTAGGAGAAGGCGTTCTAAAATCGGAACTTGATTTTCTATTGGGGAGATATGACAATATAGCCTTTCAAGACGCCAATTACCAAAAATACGGACTTGGTGCCACGGAAGTTTACATCAAACAAAATAAATAATTAGGGAACAGTTGTAGTTTCGACCTCACCAAAAATAAAATCGCGTTCCAACTTAAAGTTTTGCGATGCTCTAGCCATTGTAACATTTTTCAAGGTAATGGTATGCTTAAAAAGATTATCATCAGTCTGTTCTGTCACAACTTCAATCACTCCAGTATTTTGATCAACACTGCTATTTCCTGTCCAAATGTATCTAACAGAGGGAAGGTCGGGTTGTGTAACACTGCAAAAATAATTATTCGTCAACGGGGTTATGTCGGTTCTGGAAAAAAATCGGTAATTTAAAATATTTTCACTGTTCAGGTACCGAACTTTTGGAGCCGAAATGTCATTCGAAAATAAAAAAGCAGCATCAGCTTCACTCAATCTAAGTGTCATCGCTTTGTCGTTCAAATATCTAAAAAGCAATGTGTGGTTATTTTCAGCACAAATTTGCACGCTAGATAAATTAGTAAAATTAAAGCTTGAAGCCGGTGTTCTGTAAGTCACAGGTGGTAAACTTTCATTTCTTTGGACTCCATCGGCAGTAATAAAGGTAATATCAGAAAAACTAATAGTATGAAGATATTCTGTAATTGTGGTAGACCCATTTGCATTTTCTTCACTTCTAATTGGAGTGGTTCTGATAAACATTTTCCCGCCATTAATAGCCCTCCTTTCTTCCGTTACCACAGGATAGGCTGCCGGAACACCATTAGGGGGACACATTGTAGTTGGTGTGATATTATCATTATAAACCCTGTAAATCAACTGATTATTAGTGTCGATATCCAGACTAATCGCTCCACCTTGCTGGGCCAAGCTGTCGCTGGTAACGGTATTGGTGAAATTACGTTCGGCCAACTTCAAAATCAAAGCCCTTTGATCCGTAGTTTTATAAATAAAAAAGCTACTTGCATTACTGTTACAAGATCCTGCTGCACTTTCATTAAACTCGAACGAAACCTCCTGCATATCGCCATCATCACAACCAGTGAATAAAACCGCCAAAACCAAAAAACTGAAAAATCTTTTCATTATCGTCAAAATATTTAAAGCAAAAGTAATCAAAAATAGCATAACTCATAATCCGTCAGTCATAATGAAATCACAAACCATTCAAATATAATTCTGAAGCAATTCTACCGCATTTTACAGGTCCCATTTTCCTGCCTTCCTTCCAAACCTGCCTGTCGGCAGACAGGTCTTTTTTGTCTTGTTAAAGAAACGAGACAAAAAAGGATTTTCCCTCCAGTTAGGGCTAAATGGAAACTATGAGAACTTTGGAAACTTTCCCAGTTTGTCCTCCTGCAAGGTTTTCAAAACCTTGTAGGTATATAATTTTGACACAATATTGATTTATCGATTTTGATTAAATCAAGGTTTGTCTGTTGTTACCTTTTATAAATATATGAATTTGTCTTTACTAATTTAAAATTCAGGCTACTAGTGAAGAAAAATCTATATTTGTAATTCAAAAATAAAAATTATGGAATTAGATGTATTTATTACTGAAACTATCAAATCAATCACTACAGGCGTTATAAATGCTCAATCTTTCGGCAAAGAAAATGGAACTTTAGTAAATCCGTTAGGAGGATTCCATGATAAATTTGGAACACACTCACTTATTGTGAAAGGAAATAGTGGTGCACAGAAAACCGTAACAAAATAGATTTTGATGTTGCGGTTACAGTATCATCACAAGAAGCGGTTAAAGCTGGAGGAGGATTAAAAATACATATATTCAGTGCTGATGCATCCACAGCAACAAGTGTAAATAATCAAACTATATCGAGAATTAAATTCCAAGTTGATGTTGTTTTACCTTCTGAAAAAGACACTCAAATTTTATAAAAATCAGAATTTTTGTGGTGGAATTTAACTACATAGTTATCTAAATCAAAACACACCTACAAGGTTTTGAAAACCTTGCAGGATTTGTGTTAACAAGGAACTTATTTATTCCAAATCTTCCAAGCCTTTTCTGCCTGAAAGACCAGCATTTCATGTCCGTTTTTTGTAACAGCACCATTTTCTTTAGCCTTTTTAAGAAAAAGCGTTTCTTCGGGATTATAAATCAAGTCGTAGGCAATATGTTTTTCTGAAAAATATTGATATGGAATTGCAGGACAAACCTCCACATTCGGACTTGTTCCTAAAGGTGTACAATTAATTATAATTTGATATTCCTCAAACGTTGAAGCATGGATTTGTTCGTAGGTAATTGTCTTTTCCGAGGCTTCTCGTGAGGCAAAAATATAAGTAATGCCAAGCAATCGCAAAGCATAAGCTACAGCTTTCGATGCTCCACCAGTTCCTAAAATCAAAGCCTTTTGATGATGAGGTTTTAATATGGGTTGAAGTGATTTCTTAAAACCATAAAAATCGGTGTTGTAGCCTTTTGTCTTTCCGCTTGACGTAAATTTAATGGTATTAACAGCTCCAATTTTCAATGCATTTTTCGACATCTTATCCAAAAAAGGAATGACCACTTCCTTATAGGGAATGGTCACGTTGAGTCCTTTTAAATCCGGATTATTTTTTAAGATACCAGGAAATTCAAAAATCTCCTGGATATCAAAGTTTTCATACGTATGGTTTTTGTAGTTTTCGCGTTCGAATTTTTCAGCGAAGTATGCTTTCGAAAACGAATAGCTTATATTTCTTCCAACTAGACCATATTGTTTTTTTGAAGCCAAAATTTGGGTATGTGTTTTACTTTTTTCAGTATTAAAAGAATTGATATATAATTTTATCCTTGTCGATTTCAAGAATGAAGGAATCGTTTTTAGCCAATTCTTCAAATAGGCCAATATTTTTTTCAAAAATCAGAATCAATTCAGTATTAGAAATGTTTCCCAAATTGATTTTTATCAATTTCTTTGGCGTTTTGTTGACAAGGAAACTGTTCTTGAAATCTGCATCTTTTGAAATCAGGATATAATTATTTTCATCAGCAAATTTTGCAATTTCAGTATCAGTTGTGAACCATTTCTCTAAAATAAAATTGACGTGAATGCATTCAAAACCTAAATTTTCAATCCGTTTAGAAAGTTTATAACTTGATATGAACATCACACAGAAACTTCACGAAGCGATGTTTATAATAGACTGTCCTGACAAATACATTTTTGCAAATTTAAGACTGGCCAAAATATCTTCTTTTTCCAATTCAGGATGATCCTCGATAATTTCATCATTAGACATTCCCGATCCTAATAAATCAATAATCATCTCAACTGTCCATCGCATTCCTCTGATTGAAGGTTTGCCATGGCAGATGTTTGGGTCAATGGTTATCCGTTCTAAAAGGTTCATAGCGAGTTGATTTCTGTAAAATTACAAAATTTAAAGATATTATAAAGTATTATTGTTTATACTTATTGATTGCATTCTGAACCATTTTTCTAGTCCAAACCACTGGAAATAATTCTTCCAAAATAGTATGATTTTTAAAGTTCAATCTCAAACCATTACTGATGTGGAATTTCCCTTTTTTATCTTCGTGCAACATAAAATACAATCCAGCCAAACGGTATTCGATTTCATATGATTCTGGGAAAAATTCCGTTGATTGCAATAACGTTTGAATCGCACTGTCGAATTCTCCCAAAAACTGAAGAATATCCACCCAGAACAACCAAGTATCTAAAGCTGTATCGCCAAATTCAACTGCTTTTCTGTATCCAAATTCAGCTTCTTCAAAGAAATTCATCTCCTTGTTGATGGTTGCATAACGCTTCCAATACATACGGTTCTGATTGTCGATGTTCAACGCCTTGTTTACAAAAAACAATGCCTTTTGGTAGTTCTTCTGACGTACATAAAAATCGGTAATCGCTATCCAACCTTTGTCCAACAAAGGATCTTCGTGAACTGTTTTGTTGAAATATTTGATAGCTAAAGCTTTGTTGCCTAGTTTTTCATAACATTTCCCGATTCGCAATAAGGCATACGAAGTTGGGTCGTCCAATTCGATTGTTCTTTCATACGCTTCAATCGCATCCTCATAACGTTTCAATCTTTCCAGGGATTTAGCCTTTTCCATAAAAGCACCTAGAAATTCATCGTCAATAAGAGTAGCATAATCAAAAGCCCTTAACGCTTCTTCGTATTTTTTCAATCCATAATTCAATCTGCCTGACTGATGCCAAGCGATTTCACTATAAGGATTCTTATCAATATATTTTTCCAAATAGGCAATTGCCTCTTCATTTTGGTCTAAAAATTCAAAGCAATAGATGACATTGTATAATGCTCCCTGATCTTCAGGATCTTCTTCCATACACTTGATGAAATTCTCTTTTGCTAGTTCAAGATTGTCCATAAAAAGATATTCCATACCAATCAAATTATAGACATCGGCATAGTCATCTGTATATTTCAAGGCAACTTTTAGCAATTCAACAGCCTTTTCGTGGTTATCCCTTTTGGAATAAATATTGGCTTTCTGGATATAAATTTCTTCGTTATTAGGTTCGATGGCGTAGAGTTCATTCAATAATTTTTCGGCTATTTCAAGCTTGTCATCATAGACCAACATTTCTACCTGAACGAGTTTTAGACCCGTTGATTTGGGATGTTGCTCAAGTGCCAGTTTCAAAGCTTTTTTCGCTAAAGTTGCCTTACCCATATCGAGGTAGTGAAGAATTATTTCCTCAAATTCCTCGGAGTCAAAAAAGAGCACTTTGTTGGTTTTCAACATCGACTCAAATTTTGATAAGGATAAGTTGTAGTCTTCTTCTTCGTTGCTTAATTGCATAGCTTAATTCTTTAAAATTATCCTAAATAAATTTAGGTAACGTTAGGGTTCCGTTTAGGGAAGAGGTGTATTTGTTGTGAACAATTTAATTAACAATTTAATGACTCAAAAATTGTTCTATTAAGGTAGGAAATTTAAAATGTTTTAGTCTTAAAGTTTGTTTAAAACTTCGTCCATTGCTTCTAAAATAATGGCACAACCTTCTTTAATTTCTTGTTCAGAGATGGTCAATGGTGGGGTAATTCTGATTGCACAACCTTCAAAAAGTAGCCAAAACAAAATCAATCCTTTTTCTTGGCATTTTAAAATTACTTCATTTGTGATATCTGGGCTTTCCGTCATTGGAGCCAACATCAATCCTCTTCCTCTAATTTCTTTTATCAAAGGGTGTACCAAAAGCGAGCGGAAGAGTTTTTCTTTCTCTAATGTATCCGCTATCAGTGTGGTTTCGGTTATTTCCTGTAAAGTTGCCAGACAGGCCGATGCTATGACAGGATGTCCGCCAAAAGTTGTAATGTGCCCGAGTTTTGGGTCGTGGCTTAACAAATCCATCATTTCTGCGGAAGCAACAAATCCTCCAACCGGCATTCCGCCACCCATTCCTTTTCCTATTATAATTACGTCTGGAACGGCATCATAGTTTTCAAAACCAAATAGTTTTCCGGTTCGTCCGAATCCTGGTTGGATTTCATCTACAATCATCAAGGCTCCAACTTCTGTGCATCGTTCTCTTACTTTTCGCAGGAAACCATTATGAGGTTCGATAAATCCTGCTCCACCTTGAATGCTTTCTAAAATTATTCCAGCAGTTTTGGTTGTGATTTTCTGTAAATCTTCTTCGTTATTGAAAGTTATAAAATCAACATCAGGAATCAACGGACGGAAAATTTGCTTTCTTTCTTCAAATCCCATCACACTCATAGAACCCATGGTATTGCCATGATAGGCATTCTTGCAGGAAATCAATTGGCTTCTTCCCGTAACTCTTCGGGCGAGTTTTAAGGCTCCTTCTGTAGCTTCGGTACCTGAATTTACGAGATATACTTTATTTAAAGGTTCGGGTAAATGTTCAACTAATAATTTGCAAAATTCAACTGCTGGATGTTGAGCATATTCGCCATACACCATCACGTGGGAATATTTATCCAACTGGTTTTTGATAGCATCGTTCACTCTTTTGTGCTGATGTCCAAGCGTACAAGCCGAAACGCCTGCCACAAAATCGAGGTATTTTTTATTGTTTGTGTCGTATATGTAGGAACCAATGGCATAACTCACTTCCATTCCTAATGGATATGGAGAAGTTTGGGCTTGGTATTTTAGGAAATCGTTTTTCATGTTTTTTGCCGCTAAGGCACGAAGGCACAAAGGTTTTATTAAAAGATTAAAAGATTAAAAGATTAAAAGATTAAAAGATTAAAAGATTAAAAGATTAAAAGATTAAAAGATTAAAATTTTTCATTAACCACTAATTACTGTGACTGACCACTGAATACTGACCACTGATCACTGAATATGAGCACGGATCACTGAACACTCTTCTTCGCAGGATTCTTCTTATCATATTCCAAAGTTTCCTTCCGAACTTCCATAGGAGTATTTTTCTTGGCTTTTGCTTCGTTGCTTTCTTTTATAATCATATCGTTGAGTTCGTTTTCCTCGGTTGGGAAAATATCATCCTTTGATCTTATAATTTCGTCGCCTCGCCAAATAAATCCGCGGAGTTTTCTGGTGTTTTCGGGTAACTCGCTTTCAGGATATAATTCGCTTTCCACGCTTTTGAACGAAGTCAGTACATTAATTTTATTGTCCTCGAAAGTGATGTTTATCGAACTGCTTTTTTTCTTCTCAATTCCGGTAAGTTCGAGTTCGTCATATACATAATAAATCACTTCTGTGTTTTTGACGATATCAACTTCATACAATTTATTCTCTCGGAATTTTCCGTAAAGATTTTGTCCTTTTACTTGATTATAGCCTTTTCCGAGGGAATCTTTCGAGACGAGAAAGGCGTTGTTGAGTACTTTTAGCGAATCGAGTTTTTCGGTGGCATTATTACCAATCAGGTGAATGACATCGCCTGTCATTTGATTTTCGGCGTTCCAAATTACAGGTCTTCCGAGTAATTGCGTCAATGCTTTTTTGGTGCTGGAATGGATGGAATCACATTTCCCACTCATATCGGTTTTGTAAAATCTGGCATTATCAAAAGCACGGATGATTTGGTTTCCTTTTTTTCCTGTAATCATCAATCTTTTTCCGTGGATGTAAACCGAATCGTTTTCTACCAAATTGATAGCAACGGCTCTTTTGGTTACAAACATCGAATCTTTTTGCTTGTAGACTTCGCCATAATGACCTTTGATGATTCCTTTATTGATGGTGTCGGTGATTTTTACATTATTGGTTGCCGATGCAAATTCTATCTTTCGGTCATAATATAAACTGTCGCCTTCAATGAGTCGGTCGTCATATCGGATGTAAGATTTCCGAAGAAAGTGTCCCACATTTTTTTTACTGTTGTAAAAACCTTTTTCGGTGTATATGAAATTATTTTTCCCAGTTATCGTTGATGGTCCAAAAAGATAGGCATGACCTGAAGTATGGTAATAATCAACGTGGTCGGATTTTATGGTATATTCTGGATTTGTAATCGTGACGGTTGTGAGGAATTGCGATTTTTTTTGGTTAGCATAATATCTTCCTGAAATACTTGTCAGTGTATTTTCCTTGTTTACAATCCGACCAAAATTTCTATAATAGGCTTCTTGCTTGTTTCTATCAAAATTGATTGTATCGGTTGTAAGGGTCATATCTGGCGATCGCATTACGGGATTTCCTGTTGCAAAAGCTTTTTTTTCATTACCACTGTATTCTGCATATTTACTGTTGAGATAAAGCGTGTCGCCTTGCACCATCTGGACGTTTCCAAATAACTTTACATAGTTTTCCTTTTGAAAATAATAGGCTTTGTTGCATGTAATTACGATACCGTCGTGGTGGATTAAAACGTTTCCAGTTAGCAAACCAGCATCAGGAATTTCAACTTGATTGTAGTCGCCAAAATCTGAATGCTTGACATCAAGTTGCTTGGGTTGTTGTGCGAAAACTGTATTGAAATTCAATGCAATACAACTCAATAATAAGAAAAAAAGGATTTTTTTCAAGGGATTTTATTTTTTGCCAAATTTAAGTAAAATGTCTAAAGGATTGGGTTTATTAAGAAATATTTATCAGCGGGAGATAAAGCTGTGGTGAAATTTTTATATTTGTGAGGTTAGTAGGAAAAAATAATAATAATTGCTAGGGATGAAGAGCGTTTTAATGATTTGCATTTTTATTTTAATGGGAAATTCAATGTTTTCTCAATCGGAAAATCTCAAAAAAGCTTTTTTGGATTTTAAAACGGATTATAATTCAGGTGATTATGAAAAAATTTTTAATAATTTTTCGGAAGAAATGCAAAAGGCTTTACCGCTTGAAAATGCAGTTCAATTTTTTAATGGTTTAAAATTTCAAGCAGGTACCATCAAAGAAGAAGAGGTTTTAAAAATTGGAGACAACGGTTATACGGTTTATAAAACAACTTTCGAAAAGATAATTTTAGCGGTAAATATTGCAATAGACAGCCAAAATAAAATTAATGGTTTATTTATTGAACCTTATTTAGAAGAAACCCAAAAAAAGATTCACAACGGATTAAAAAAATATCCTCAAGAAATTGGCACTGCAATTTTCAAACATGCTAAAAGTTTTCCTGATGGGACTCAGCTTTCTATCGCGATAATCAAAGACGGTAAAGAAAAATATTATGGGGTCAAATTGGAGAAGGACACTCTAAAACCTATCGAAAATCAGCATAAAGTTTTTGAAATTGGATCTATCACTAAAGTTTTTACAGCATCAGTTTTAGCTTCGCTAGTTGTTGATGGTAAATTAAAATTAAAGGATAATGTAAATCGTTTTTATGATTTTACTTTCAAGGATAATATCGAACTATCTTTTTTGAGTTTAGCGAATCATACCTCTGGATTGCCAAGATTACCAGAGAATTTAGATCTATCGGATGAAAATAACCCTTATAAAAATTACAGTCAGAAAGAGTTGAACGAGTATTTGTTAAAACTTATGAAGCTTGAAAATCAAAGCAATACAACCTATGCTTATTCTAATTTGGGAGCGGGTTTATTGGGATATACTTTGGGATTGTCGCAAAAAACAAGTTTTAATCAACTTCTTCAAAAAAGAATTTTTGATAAATATAAAATGACAAATTCATTCACGAGTGCTAATAGTTTAGGCGATAAATTGGTTAAAGGTTTAGACGAAAACGGAAAAGAAGTTCAGAATTGGGATTTTGATGTTCTTTTTGGTGGTGGAGGAATTCTGTCAACAACTATGGACTTAGTTGCATTTGCAAATGCTCAATTTAATATCAAAAACAAAGAGCTTGAACTTACAAGAAAAGCTACTTTTGAGGTTAATAAAAATATGAAAATCGGTTTAGGATGGCACCTGCTGAAAACTGAAAACGATTTTAATCTTGTTTGGCATAGTGGAGGAACGGGAGGATATTCGTCGTCGATGGTTTTGGATGTTCAAAAGCTAAACGGAATCATAATATTATCGAATGTTTCGGGTTTAAATCCTCAACACGTCGAAATCGATAATTTGAGTTTTGAATTGATGAAATTACTTGAAAAATAATTTAATTGAAAAAAAAGATAGAGCGAAAATTTAGGACGAATTTAAAAAGATTATTTTCAGCCTAAAGTTTCCTCGTGCGAAGCTAGCCCCGATAGTACTGGTCTCGTCTTTTGGGACGAGAGGAAGGGATAGCGGGATTAGCTCCTTAAAAAAAGAAATATGAAAGCAAAATTAACAATAGGAATTGGTTTGGTGCTTTTGGCATCGGGTTGTGGTAACAAGGAAGAAAAAAAGATGGAGATTAAGAAGGAAGAGCCGAAGAAAGTGGTTTTGTATCAGGTGTTTACGCGTTTGTTTGGCAATGCAAATGAAACGAACAAACCGTGGGGAACCATCGAGGAAAATGGGGTAGGGAAGTTTAACGATTTTACTGACAAGGCTTTGCAGGAAATAAAGGATTTAGGTGTGACACATATTTGGTATACGGGAGTTCCGCATCACGCTTTGGTTAACGACTATACAGAATTTGGAATTTCGAATGATGATCCAGAAGTGGTGAAAGGCCGGGCGGGTTCGCCTTATGCCGTGAAGGATTATTATAATGTGAACCCAGATTTGGCGGTCGATCCCGCGAAACGTTTGGAGGAATTTGAAGCCTTGATTGAGCGAACCCACAACAACGGTTTGAAATTAATTATTGATATTGTTCCGAATCATATTGCCAGAAAATATGAGGGAAAGACGAATCCGAAAGGCGTTCGTGATTTTGGTGCAGATGATAAAGTGACGGTTGAATACAAGCGAGATAACAACTTTTATTATATTCCGAATCAGCCGTTTCAAGTGCCAATTTCTGAAAATTACAAACCTTTGGGAGGCGAAAAAAATCCACTTATTGATGGAAAATTTGATGAAAACCCGGCGAAATGGACAGGTAACGGTTCGCGTTTGGCTAAACCTGATTTTAATGATTGGTATGAAACGGTGAAGATTAATTATGGTGTGAAACCTGATGGTTCAAAGGATTTTCCGGAACTTCCAGCTGGTTTTGACAAGAAAGATTATAAGGAGCATTTTGCTTTTTGGAAAGATAAAGATGTTCCGAGTTCTTGGAAGAAATTCCGTGATATTGCCTTGTATTGGATTGATAAAGGTGTGGATGGTTTTCGATATGATATGGCCGAAATGGTGCCGTATGAATTCTGGAGTTATATGAATTCGGCCGTGAAGATGAAAAATCCAAATGCTTTTTTATTGGCGGAAGTTTATAATCCGAAGGAATACAGAAATTATATCCGTTTGGGGAAAATGGATTATTTGTATGACAAGGTAGAGCTGTATGATAAATTGAAGGAAGTGGTTCAGGGGAAAAGTTTGCCGGACCCGATTTCGGATATTCAAAAGGGATTGGAAGATATCGAGCATCACATGTTGCACTTTTTGGATAATCACGACGAGCAACGTTTGGCAAGTCCTGAATTTGCTGGAAACCCAGAAAAAGGAAAGCCATTGATGGTGGTTTCTACCTTGATAAGTTCTTCGCCAACGATGGTTTATTTTGGTCAAGAAGTAGGGGAAGCTGGAAATGAAAATGGCGGTTTCGGAACACATTCTCGAACTTCAATTTTTGATTATGTGGGTGTTCCCGAACATCAAAAATGGATGAATAGCGGTAAATTTGATGGCGGAAGACTTTCGAAAGAGCAAAAAGAACTGCGTGATTTCTACAAACGATTATTGAATTTCTCAATTAAAAGTGAAGCTTTGATGGGGAAATTTCAGGAAATTCAATCTTCAAATCGAGATAAAACAGAAGGTTATGACCCTGGAATTTATTCTTTTGTGAGATGGTCGGATAATGAAAAGTTGTTGATTGTTACTAATTTTTCGTGGCTAACGACAAGCAGTTTTGAGTTGAAAGTCCCAGCGGATGTAATTTCAAAATGGAAGTTGAAAGATGGAAATTATGATTTGAAAGACCAATTGTATAATCAATCTAAAGTGGTTTTGGAAGTGGAGAATGGGGTTGGGAAAGTGAAATTGGTTTTGAAGCCTTTGGAGTCGTTTGTTTATCAACTCTAAATAATTTCATAATTATAAGCTAAATTAAAACCCTCGGTTTCGAAACCTTGCTAATTTTTTGTAATTTGTATTCAAACCGATACAAAATGGAATCAAAAACATACAGCAAGTGTGACCAATGTGGCACCACGAATTTGAACCGTGATTATTGTGAAAAGTGTGGCAACTTGATCAATGTTACTTTGAAACGAAAAATAAAGGCTGAAAATAAAGCGACTGAAAAAGAAGAATATAAGCAGACTAAAGAAAAAAAGATAGGTTTTGTTGAACGGTTAAAAGTTCATCAAAATCCTTTTTTTCGTTTCTTTGGGAAAGTGGCTTGGTCGGTTTGGGTTTTGGTTTTAGCAATTGGAGGTGTTCTCGCTTGGATTGCAGCAGCAGTTGCAGCCTGATGAAAGCGGTTTACTTTTATATTGCTTTTGGCATTTTCCTTTTTATCTATTTGGCAAGATGGTTTCATTTACAATTGCCGCAATGGATGTATTCTTATGTTAATGACTTTTTGTGCCTTCCAATTGTTTTGCATATTACACTTGTAGTAATTCGATATATTAAAAAAGACACTTCAATTCTTCTAAATTGGTATCATATTATATCAATTGCTTTCTTGTTTACTGTTTATTTTGAATGGTATTTGCCTAAAAATAATAGTAGATACACGGCTGACTGGGTTGATGTGCTGCTTTATTTTTTGGGTGGCTTTTTATTTTTTGTGCTTCAGAGAAAAGATGATCAATATTAGATTAATTGCCTTTTTTTGACATAAAAAAAGCCTTAAAATTTTATCTTAAGGCTTTCATTTTTTTACTTCAAAATCGTCTGTTTTCTATCAGGACCAACCGAAACAATCTTAATCGGCACTTCTACCGCATTTTCGATGAATTCGATGTATTCTTTTAATTCAACTGGAAGTTCTTCATAACTAGTCATTCCAGTCAAATCAGCTTTCCAGCCTTTGTACTCCTTGTAGATTGGCGTTACATTTTCTTCTTCGATATTATAAGGCAAATGCGAAATTTCTTCTCCTTTATAATTGTAAGCCGTGCATACTTTCAAGGTATCAAAACCAGAAAGCACATCGCCTTTCATCATCATCAATTGGGTAACTCCATTTACTTGAACGGCATATTTCAAGGCTACTAAATCCAACCAGCCACAACGGCGTTTTCTTCCTGTAACCGAACCAAATTCATTTCCAACTTTAGCCATGATGTCGCCAGCTTCTCCAAAATCTTCCGTTGGAAACGGACCGCTTCCAACTCTTGTAGTATAAGCTTTGAAAATTCCGTAAACTTCTTTGATTTTGTTTGGAGCAATTCCTAAACCAGTACAAGCTCCAGCGGCAGTTGTGTTAGAAGACGTTACAAACGGATAGGTTCCGAAATCAACATCCAATAACGAACCTTGAGCACCTTCACAAAGTATTGATTTTCCTGCTTTTTGAGCTTGGTTCAAATATTCTTCGCTGTCAATAAAATCCAATTTTTTTAAATCCTCGATTGATTCAAAAAATTCTTTTTCTAATTCTTCAAGATTATATTGAATGTCAACATTGTAAAATGAAATCATGGCTTCATGTTTATCGGCCAAAGCTCTGTATCTGTCTTTGAAATCAGCCAATTCGATATCGCCAACTCTCAAACCGTTTCTACCGGTCTTGTCCATATAAGTCGGTCCAATTCCTTTTAAAGTAGAACCAATCTTTGCTTTTCCTTTTGAAGCTTCAGAAGCTGCATCAAGCAATCGGTGTGTTGGAAGTATTAAATGTGCTTTTCTAGAAATGATTAATTTTGATTTTAAATCCAGGTTGAATTTTGCCAAACCATCGATTTCACTTTTAAAAACAACAGGATCAATAACAACACCATTTCCAATAACATTGATGTTGTTATCGTGGAAAATCCCTGAAGGAATGGTTCTCAAGACGTGTTTAATTCCATCAAATTCTAAAGTGTGTCCTGCATTTGGACCGCCCTGAAAACGGGCAATAATATCGTACTTTGAAGTGAGTACGTCAACAATTTTTCCTTTGCCTTCGTCTCCCCACTGCAATCCTAGTAATAAATCTACGGTCATTATTTGTGTGTTAGTTGTTTGTTGTTGGACGTGTAGTTTAGCCCTTTTATTTAGTTAAATGTCTTCTTTTTGGGTAGCTTTTTTATTGCCATAAAAATACAGCGAATGGTTGTGAATGTCAATATCAAAAATCTCTTCAATCGTTTTTTTGATGGTTTGAATTCTCGGATCGCAAAACTCGATTACTTCACCAGTATCGGTCATGATAATATGGTCGTGTTGCTTGTCGAAATAGGATTTTTCATAATGTGCCTGATTTTGTCCAAACTGGTGCTTGCGAACCAAAGCACAATCCAAAAGCAATTCAATCGTATTGTAAAGTGTAGCACGACTCACTCGATAATTCTTGTTTTTCATCTTGATATATAGATTTTCTATATCAAAATGTTCCTCATTATCATATATTTCCTGAAGAATAGCATAGCGTTCAGGAGTTTTTCTATGTCCTTTGTTCTCAAGATATTTTGTAAAAACATTTTTTACAATTTCCTGATTTTTACTGTTATCTACTGAAATTAGTGTCATATCCTGCAAAGATAATTTTTTATTTTGAAAGGGCAATGATGTATTAAGATAGAAGTATTAAGTATTAAGACAAAAAGTATTAAGTATTAAGACAAAAAGTATTAAGTATTAAGACAGAAATACAGGTGAATAAGATTAAAAACTTTTACCACTCTCAAATTTCTCTTAATACTTAATACTCAAATCTTAATACATATTAATTCTTATAAACCCTCGTCACTTTATCTATCCCATCAATTTTTTTGATGTTATCGGTCAGACGTTTCAAGATAGTATTATTCTGAACAATAACGGCAACTTGACCCTTGAAGATTCCAGCCTCACTGCTCAACGAAATACTTTGGATGTTCACGTGCATGTTGCTTGAAATTACCTTTGTCAATTCGTTTGTCAATCCCAAACTGTCCATTCCTGTGATGTCCAAAATCGCTTTGAATTCCTGTTGGGAAGAGTCAATCCATTTGGCTTGGATAATTCTGTAAGCATAATTTGATTGCATGCTGATGGCATTCGGACAGTCTTTTTTATGCACTTTGATGCCTTCATTAATGGTTACAAATCCAAAAACTTCATCTCCGGGAATCGGGTTGCAACAAGTTGATAATTTATAATCCAGCTTGTCTTGATCTACACCAAAAACAAGCATATCATAGTTATTGCTGAGTTCCTCCTTATGAATTTCAGGTTGTTGAGAAGGTGTCCTTTTGATTTTGTTTTTGAAGAAATTCATGATTGAATTGCTCTTCAATGCAGCATATTCTTTCAATTGGCTATTTTCTATCGAACCAATCCCAACACGGTAAAACAAATCCAAACTGGTTTTTAATTTGAAGAAAATAACCAATTCGTTGATGATGGTTTCATTTACGGTAATCTTCAAATGTCGAAGCTTTCGAGTCAACAATTCCTTTCCATCTTCGGCAATTTTTTTGGTATTCTCGTTAAGGACGTTTTTGATTTTATTTTTTGCCCTAGAAGTGGTAACATAATCCAGCCAATGTGAAGTTGGTTTCTGGTTTGGAGAGGTAATAATTTCTACTTGGTCGCCACTTTTGAGTTCGTGGTTTAGCGGAACCAATTTTCCGTTTACCCTTGTTCCTCTGGTATGAACTCCAACAGCCGAGTGGATACTAAAGGCAAAATCCAATGATGTGGCTCCTTTTGGAAGCGATTTTATTTCCCCTTTCGGTGTAAAGACAAAAATTTCCTTCGAATATAAATTCATCTTGAAATCCTCTACAAAATCTACCGCATTGGTTTCTTGGTTTTCCAAGGCTTCCTTCAAAAGGTTCAACCAAACATCCAAGCCACTTTCTTCGGTTGCTCCTTGTTTGTATTTATAATGTGCGGCATAACCCTTTTCGGCAATTTCGTCCATTCGTTCACTTCGAACCTGCACTTCAACCCAACGGCCTTTTGGTCCCATAACGGTAATGTGCAAAGCTTCATAACCAGTCGATTTTGGAGAAGAAATCCAATCCCTCAAACGGCTCGGACTCGGACGATAATGGTCGGTTACGATTGAATATATTTTCCAGGCGATAAATTTTTCTTCCTGTGGATTGCATTTATAAACAATTCGCAATGCAAATTTATCGTAAACCTCGTCATAGCTCACGTTTTGGGCCTTCATTTTCCTCCTGATGGAATAGATGGATTTTGGCCTTCCCTTGATGACATAATCAATATCTTCGGCATTTAGCGATTCTTTCAAAACATCCGAAATGGTCTTGATGTATTCGTCCTGTTCTTCTTTGGTTTCTTTGACCTTACTCACAATGTCGTTGTAAACTTGAGGCTCGGTATATTTTAAACCTAAATCTTCGAGTTGGGTTTTGATGTTGTAGAGTCCCAAACGATGAGCAAGTGGAGCATAGATGTATAAGGTTTCCGAAGCAATTTTTGTTTGCTTGTAATCCACCATCGATTCCATGGTTTGCATGTTGTGCAATCGGTCGGCTAGTTTTATCAGGATTACCCGAACGTCATCGTTCAAGGTCAGTAGCATCTTCCTGAAATTTTCAGCCTGCATCGATACGTTCATGTCTTTCTGAACTTGAGCAATTTTGGTCAATCCTTCAACAATTTGTGCCACTTTTGGGTTGAACATTTTTTCGATATCTTCAACCGTGATGGGAGTATCTTCTACAACATCGTGCATCAAGGCAGCGGCGATGGATGTGGCTCCAAGGCCAATTTCCGAAGCTACAATTTTAGCCACGGCAATGGGATGGAAGATATAGGCCTCGCCCGATTTTCTTCTCTGGTCTTTGTGTGCATCAACAGCTACATCAAAGGCTTTTCGGATGAGTTTCTTGTCGTCTTCCGTTAAAGTTTGATAGCTGATTCGGAGTAATTCTTTATACTCTTTTGCAATTGCCTTATTTTCTTGTTCAATATCAATTTCGGTCATAAATCTTTTTATAGCTTAGCTAAAAGTAGAATAAAGATTTTAATTGTGCAAGTTTTATTAAAATGGTACTCAAACAAAAAAACCGATTCCTAGAAAGGCGAAATCGGTTTAAACAAATAAAACAAATAAACACAAAAAATGAATGCTATTGAAACGTCTTTAAGTGAGATTTTTAAGAGGATAGTATTATTTAAAAACTATTTTTTTTATCAATTATTTCACATTGAAATCCAAGTACATTTAAGAATTCTGGAATTTCAAACAGTTGATATCTATTTAAGCTCGTAGCTTTAATAAAGGTTTGGGTGGTTTGATAATTGAAATCGATGACAGAGTTTTTTAAACGTTTTTCCAGCATGTTTTTAATGTAATTCCCTTGAAGATTATCAACAATATTGGTTTTGTATAAAACGGCTATTTTCAATTTAAAATTATTTAGGAGTTAATTTTTATATCTGTTTTTGAACTTCGATTTTATCGAATATGATTTCAGATATTCTATTCTTAGGAGAAAGATTTAATTATATTTCTTTTTTACAAACCAAAAATCTTCGAAGCTTAAATTGAGTGTTATAAAATGATAATTTTCTTTTATGAGGACATTCGAAATCACACCTCTTTGTCCATAGGCATAAGAAATATTGATGAAGTTTTGACTTTTGGTATTAAGTGGAATTCCGAGTCCTGTTGTGAGTAAAAAGTTTTCAATTTTATTCCCATTAACAGCTAAATATCCATTATCAAAATTATAGCCTAAGCGATATCTGATTTTTTTCCAGAAATTATCCATCCCTCTATCAGTATAATATTCAGCTCCAAATCCAATAAAATCTTGGTCTTCAAATTTCCCAATGTTGTCTTCGATTCCAGTAGCTGACCAGAATGATTTTCTGTAATCAACATTTAATGAGAGTGTTTTCAAGGGTTGGAATTTAAATCCTAATGTTATTTCCGTAGGTAATTTAAAACCCGTTATGTCTTTATCTACAGAGCTTTCAATACTGTATTGTGATAAGTCTATTATTTTTGAAACTTCAGTATCACGCGTGCCTTTTAGATAGGAAGGGAGAGCCAATACAGCAGAAAAATTAATTTTAGGGTTATAATCATATTGTAATCCCAAAATAGGTCTTATGCCTCGATAAAAACTTTTTTTATCAATATTCATAAAATCTGTACCTAAGTTAACTATTTCATTTTCATTTATAGTCCCGAAATAATAATTGATATCCAATCCCACTCTGAGTTTTTTATTTAGGCTTCTGCCATAGCTTATTTTTAGATTGCTGATACCTCCATTGCCACTCACATTGCTAAAGAAACTTTCATTAGATCCTTCGACAGGTGTTTCAATTCCATACAAATAATAGTTGGCTTCAGAGAAAGGGACAATCGAAAATCCAATACCGGATTTGTTATCCAAAGCGAAGGCAAAAGCAAGATTAGAAAAGTTAAAGGTTTTGAGATCTTTTTGGTCCCTGTTGCTTTTGAGTTCGGTTTGTTGTGCCCTTGCTCCAACATCAAATAGAAAAGAATTGAGATTTATTTTTGCAAATGAGGCTGGATTTAGCGTATTGATTTCACTTTCGCTCGAATACGAAATCCCACTTCTTCCAAGTGCATTTGTTTTTCCAACACCGATATCATTTATCTTTCCTAATCCAAAAAAAGAATAAGGAGAACTAAGTTGGTTGGTTGTTTGTGCTTGAATATTTGAGCTCAAAAGGATCATTATAATTATTCTCACCTTGAATTTAGTTGTCATATATTGTATATATAAGTTCGAGAATTGATTTATGATCCGTATTGTTTTCTCCGTTGAGGACCATCCTTGTTGTGGCATAGTTGTATTCGAAAGGCACAAGTATAATCCCATAGTCCTCATAGGTACTGTTGTTCATGACATCTTCTATAAATTCTTCTACAGGAACCATTAAATAGGTTTCATTAAATTCGGTTTCCAGTTTATCTATATAGGCTACCACATATTTTCCGTTTTTGTTGCTTAATTGATATTTGAGGTTATTGTTTTTATCGACGACATACATATATAAAGAGTCGGAATTGTAAACCTTCCTAGAGTAATTGCTATTATTGAGCTTGATTTTTAGCTTCGAACTAAATACGATTCCCTTGTTGTCATTTATTTGTTTCAGGTTTTTGATACTTGGCAACTTTATTTTTGTAGTTATTCCAATTCCTGATTGGATAAGACTATAGTTATTGAGTGCTGTTGATGGAAGATCATTTTTTTGCAAACCTAGATGCTGAAGGATGGTGCCATTCCTATTACCTTCTATCTTGTTATAATAAGTATTGCTTTGAGTGTTATCGCTTTTGATTTCTAAAAATTTACTATCAGCATCTGGAGTATCAGGGAATGAATAATAGATTTTAAGCGACAAATCGGTGGCATTGAATCCCATTAGTGAGGCATTTTCATTATCATCAGGTTCGATAGCTATTCCCTTGAGATAATCTATAAATTGGTCATTATCGCCGATAAGATTTGCTCTGAATTTTGAAAACAAGTTGAGACCAAAGCTGTTATTTAATTTTATCGAAATCGTATCATTGCTTAGCCTAGGAATAAAGTTTTTTTCTCCTAACACAGTATTAAATGTTGTTGTATTGGTAGTATTATAAAAATAACTTTGTTCGCTAGTGAGTTTTAATTCTTTGTTTAACTCTTTTATACGTATTGTTTTTTGAAGCAGAGTGTCATTATAAAAGTAATTGTCATATTTTAGAGATAATACAATACTATCAAAAGTGGCATCTTCTTCGATATAAAAGTTGTAAGGTCTTAGCTTGATATAGGAACTGCTTTTAACTTCACCAAATATAGGATCTATATATCGACCTACTAATAATCGGTTTCCCAAAGATGTTTCAAGGCTGTCAAATTTAAAGGTAGACATCTCCACTTTAAAGGTGTCAATTTTTATAAATCTAATGTTGCTGCTTGTGAAATGGTTTCCCGTATCAAAAGGATCTTGATAGGCATCATCATTACAAGAAACCAATAATATAGTAATGATGGTTAGTAGAAATACCGAAATTTTCTTCATGTTTTTATTTTAATGCAACTAAAGTATAGCAAGCTGCTTGTTGTAAAAAAAAAGAATATACAAAATCACCTATTTTGACGATGAATAGCTAAGGTTTATGTGTCAGTTCTTCAAATGAAGTTTGATAGGTGCTTTTCTTTGATCTGTAGTGAAAAAAGAATGTTTTGTATATTATTATTTCTATTTGCTGAATTAAGAAATACGTTTACACAAACTTTATAATTATGAACAGATTTTTGTGTTTTTTTCTTTTTTCATCCTATTGCAGTCACTCACAAGAAAATACAGGCACTACTATAAAATATGATTATAATATGTTCTATAATTCAAATTCTACATCCATAAATAAACATGAAACATCAGCAAAGATCAATCATGACTTGGCTGTAGATAGCTTGTCGTATACGGTTGATTTTTCTTCTCGTAGCATTTCATTTGATAAGAGTGAAACTTATCTAATTGATGAAAGGTTAAATGAAATTAGAAGTTTCAGTCTGGGTTTTTCTTACCTGAAAAAAATGGGTAAGTTGTGGAGTGGCATTGTTTCATTTCAACCAAAGCTGATTTCAAACTTTGAAAACAATATCACCATCAAGGATATTCAGCCTATTTTTTTTATAGGATTTTCAAAACAAACAGGATTAGAAAAAACATCTTTATTAAAGTTCGGGATACATTATTCTGATTTTTTTGGAAAACCAAGCTTTATACCGGATATAAGTTTTAATGGTGTTTTTTCAAAAAAAATAACATACAGTATTGGATTTCCATTGTCTGAAGTCGCGTATAAAATAAATACTAAAAATACTTTGAAAGCAGTTGTTTCAAGCAATTCTTTTTATACAAAATTAAATGGAGCACATTATATGCAAAAAGAATTAAATAATGATCTGATAAAAGTTATCGATTTACAAGTTAGAAACTTTAATGCAGGATTCGAATATAATTTTATGACTGATGCCAATTGGGGATTCAATATAAATTTGAATCATAGTTTTTCAAATGACATCAAATTATTGGATCAAAACGATAATGAAATAAAAATTGGTTTCGATGATGGTATTAATTTTTCTATGGGTTTCAAATATAATTTAAATTTTAAATAAACATGAGAATTACATTTTTTAGCATGAGGACATTTGTTTTAGGCCTATTTATCTCTTCAGTATTTATATCGTGTTCCAGTGATGATGATAGTAGTGAAGACGTGGGTAACTGGATAAAGAGTACCGTTTTTGATGGAGCTCCAAGGAGCAGTGCGGCATCTTTTTCAATAGGGAATTTTGGATATGTAGGCACTGGTTATAATGGATACGATTATTTGAATGATTTTTGGCAGTATGATTTTAATGGGGGATTTTGGGTTCAAAAGGCGAGTTTCCCTGGTCAAGCTCGAAGTTCTGCTTCAACATTTGTGGTGGGTGAAAACGGTTATTTAGGAACAGGTTACAATGGAGTAGATGGATTGAAAGATTTTTACAAATACAGCCCAATTGATAATGAATGGACTCCTATTGCTGATTTTGAAGGAAGCCCAAGACGTGCATCTGTAGGTTTTAATTCGGATGTGGCAGGCTATATAGGTTCTGGTTTTGATGGAAACAATGATAAAAAAGATTTTTGGAAGTATGATCCAGCAGAGGATAAATGGAGTGAGCAATATGGTTTTGGTGGTGAAAAAAGAAGAGAAGCAGTAACCTTTACAATTGAGGATAAGGTATATTTTGGGACAGGCTCTTCAAATGGAATCAATTTAAAAGATTTTTGGGTATTTAATACCACTACCGAGGTTTGGACCAAATTAAAGAATTTAGATGATGATGATGATTACAGTATTGTAAGATCCAATGCAACAGCTTTTTCTTTGAACGGATATGGGTATGTATGTAACGGTAATGGTGCCAATACAGTTTGGGAATATACCCCTGCTACAGATAAATGGGAGAGAAAACAAGCATTCGAGGGTGCTTTTAGGCTAGATGCTGTTGGAATAGATAATGGAATAAGTGCTTTTGTATTGTTAGGTAAATCGAGTACCTATTATTTTGATGATATGTATGAATTCAAGCCATTTGATGAATACGACGACGAAGACTAACTTTTGTTTTGTTATGAAGGCTAAATAAATAATTATTTAGCCTCATTTTTTAATTATTTTTTTATGAAAGTATTATCAAAACTCTTACTGGTTTTTATTATTTTAACCTCTTGTAAAGAGCCTCAGGAAAGTTTGACCTCCAAGGTTTATAAAGTTAAATATGGTTATGGCTATAAGATTATTTTGAACGATAAAGTTCTCATCAATCAAAATTGTATTCCAGCAATCCAAGGAAATATGCCTTTTTGCGATAGCCTAGATGCCTTGAAAATAAGCCAAATAGTTATTGAAAAAATTAAAAAGAAGGAGATGCCTACAATTCAAACAGAGGATTTAATGGATTTAAAAATTAAGATAAAATGCTAAAGCGGTTCTTCAATAATCTTCCTTTTAACTACAGGGTATTGTTTTTCCATATTTTGATATGGATGCTATTCATATCCTCTCCATTAGCAATATCAAATGGTAATTTTAAGGTTGATTATATTTATTTTTTTAAAAGTATTGCGCTTGTAGCTCTTTTTTACATCAATTATTTTTTACTGGTTCCCCATTTTCTTCTCAAACGACAGACTTTGCTTTATATCATTATCATTTTTGCGATTATTTTAGGAGTGGGTTTTCTCATTACAGTTTTTGAACCCAGCCACATTCCTCGCTTTGTAGATTTTCCAGATAAAGGAAGGATAGAATTCATGAAAAAACATGATAACGATATAAGATTTAGGATGTTTCCTAATACAGCTGTCATCACACTCCACCTTTTGGTTAGTGCTGTACTTAGAATTTATCTGGAATGGGATGAAAGTAAAAAAAGACAAATCGAATCAGAAACAGAGAAAAAAACTTCAGAACTGAATTTTTTGAAAGCACAGTTGAACCCACATTTTTTCTTTAATTCACTCAATACTATATTTTCATTATCAATAAAGAAGTCAGAGAAAACGCCAGTTGCGATACTCAATCTATCCGACCTGATGCGATACATGCTATATGAAACCAATAAAGACAAAGTGAAACTTCAAGAAGAAATTACTTATATTGAAAATTATATCGAATTACAAAAGCTCAGATTGGCTTCAAACAATAAAATTATTTTCGAAGTTGAAGGAACTACCAAAAATATTTTTGTCCCTCCATTATTGTTTATTTCCTTCATAGAAAATGCTTTCAAATATGGAGTAAATCCAGCAAAGCAAAACGAAATTATTGTCAAGTTTCATATTAAAGAAAACGATATAAAATTACTTGTTGTCAATGATATTTATACAGAACTGAGAAATGAAGATTCTTCTGGTTTGGGAATAGAAAATACTGTAAAGAGAATAAACTTATATTTCCCCAATAGAAATTCATTAAATTTATATGAAAAAGACAATAAGTTTTATGTAGAACTTAAATTAGATCTCAATGAAAATTAAGACAATTATTATTGATGACGAGCCTTTGGCAATAGATATTATCAAAAATTATTGTGACTCTATAGATGATATAGAAGTCATAAAATGTTTTACAAACCCTGTTGAGGCAATGGGATTTGTTAGTTTGAATACTGTTGATCTTATTTTTTTAGATATCGAAATGCCCTTGCTAACCGGAATAGAATTTATCGATACTTTGAAGGTAAAACCTCTTTTTGTCTTTACGACTGCCTATCCGGAATTTGCTGTCGAAGGATTTGAGTTGGAAGCTAATGATTATCTCATAAAACCCATTTCCTATAAGCGATTTTTAAAGGCGGTAAATAAAATAATACATAGTTTTGGTCAAAATCTAAATAATTCTACAAGAGTCTTTTCTCCATCAGAGCCTAATGAAAGTAATAGTACTGGTGATCGTTTCTTGTTTGTAAAGTCAGATTATGAAAGCTTGAAGATTTTTATTGATGATATTGTTTATATTGAAGGCTTGAAAGATTACTTGAAAATTAATCTTTCTGATGGCAAATCAGTTTTGACACTGTCTAATTTTAAAAACTTATTGGAAAAATTACCCCAAAATAATTTTTTAAGGGTTCACAATTCCTATGTAGTAAATTTGTGCTATATCAACTCAATACAGAGAAATAGAATTTTGATAGGACAACAGCGTTTGCCTATTAGTGAAACCTATAAAAAACAATTTTTCGAGAGAATTAAAATATAAGAATAGAAAGTTTGACGCTTCTTTTTTTTAGAAATAAGTTAGGTATCTTTGTTGTATAAAAATCAAAAAAAATGAAAAAGAATATCCTTGTATTAGTTGCATTATCAGGCATGATGACCTTAATAAGTTGCGAAAAAAAAATAGAAGTTAAGACGGAGATTAAAGACAATCAGGAAGTTGTTGCAACGGATACTATTGTTGCAAACGAAACTCCAGCCGTTGAAACTAAAACGGTTGAAGGTAAAGTAGTAGAAATTACTCCAGGTAAGGATGGTTATACGGCAAAATTGGAAACGGCCGAAAAAGAACATTATTATGTGACCATCAGTCATTCAAACCTTACAAATCACGAACAATACAAGTCGGTTAACGTTGGAGAAACGCTTAAAGTGACGGGAGATTTTTGGAAAATGGAAAATGACAACCAGATTACGGTTCGTGTGATTGAGTAGTTTTTGTTGCTTATTTTTTATTAGCTATAAGATTATCCAATCTGTGGCTTGACTTATAAAAGCAAAAGGCTGTCGTGTGACAGCCTTTTTTTATGGACAAAGGCTTTCGCCAAAGTTGCTCGCGTGAGGGATAGTAGCGGAAATCCTTTTGTGTTTTTTCTTTAAAAACACAAAAGATTGGGAGCGGATAGCCCGACCCCGAATTTTTCTTTCGGGGTCACGCCCAAATTATTTAATTGTTTTTCCAGTCGATTTTTCGGGAGAAATACATGACGGCTCCGAGAATAAGGAACAGTCCGATGCTTCCTACCAATAACGCGTAATTTTCGAGTTGGATGATGACGAAGATGAACGTGTAAAGTGCTGTGAGTGAAGCTCCAATAAAAAATGGAAATTTCTTGATTTTTAGGATGGAGAAGGAGTAGAGGACAATCATCACGATTACGGAAATGGCCGAAATGATGTAGGCCAGCGAGAAACTTGAATGTTCTGTGATGGAGATTAAAAGCGTGTAGAACATGATTAAGGCCAAGCCAATCATGCTGTATTGGAAGATGTGGATGCTAATTTTGCTGATGGATTGGATGAGGAAAAAGATTAGGAAAGTTAGTCCGATAACCAAGAATCCGTATTTTGAAGCTCGTTCGTTTTGCTGGTATTCATCGACGGTTTCGATGAGTTTTACTCCGAAAAGGAACTCGTCGAGATTTGGCATTTTTTCGAGGTGTTGCTGTGCAAATGGTCGATTGATGTGGAGCACTTTCCAATCGGCATGAAAGCCTTCCTTGTTGATGGTTTTAGAATCTGTATTGGCGGCAAAAGAACCTTCAAAACTTGGCGATTCCCAATCGGAGTCGATGTTTACGGTTGTGGTTTTTCCGACAGGGATGAACTTGACGCTGTTGCTACCGTTGTAGAGCATTGCGAAATTGAAGTTGATTTTTTCGTTGGTTTTCAACTGATTATAATCGAAGATGTTGGTTTCCAGTTCGCCATAAAATCGGTCTTCTTGGGCTTTTGATTCAAAGACAAAGGTTTGGCTGTTTAATTTGATGTTCAAATCGCTCTTGATACTTTTTAAATTGCTGGTTTTTACGATGATTACGGCTTTTTCCCAAAGTACATCTTCGTCTTTTATTTGCAATTTTTCAAAATTTGGCTTGCCGAAAAAACCTTCGAAATTCATATTTGCCGTAAAGACTACGTTGTTGTAAAGTCCGCGTTTCAGGGATGTGTTTTTTTTGATGTTTGACTTATTTTTTAATTGTTCTGGAAAAAAATAGGCATAGTTGATAGCGGATGTCTTCTGGATTTGAACCTGTTTGGTTTTTGCATCTACAACAGAAGTTTCGGTGTAGGTTTTATATGGAATCCGGAGTGTTGGTCCGTAAAAGTAAATGTCTTTTCCCCAAAGTTCGGCTACTTCATTCACGACTTCTTTTTTTCGTTCGGAACGTTCGAAGATCAGGTTTTTGACATATTCCAGCGGAATAAGTAAAAATAAAGTCAGCACTCCGACCATGATCATCTTGGCGGTTGTAGATTGAAAAAAGTTGGTTCTTTGTTCTTGATTTTCTGAATTTTCCATGATTAATTATTTTTTAAGGTTATTGAAAATATTTATTATTGTTTATTTGATATTAAAAGTGTTTTGAATTTCTGCTACAGGAACTTTCAGCATCTTATAAAAATCCAAGTAATGGAATTCCAAAGCTTGCTTTCCTCTTTTGTATTCGGATATAAATGATTTGAATTTTGCGGGATAGAAAATGGTTCCGGACAACACAACCATATACAGATAAAGGCTTTTCTTCCCGTTTCCGAGTAAATAGTACTGCATCCCAATTTCGTCTGGAACTGTAATTCCGGTGTTGGTCAGGATGTGAATAACATCATGGTCTTCGAGTTTTTCCTGGATTTGAAAATTGTGTTTCAACAGGAAACATCCCAGATGAAATCCCAAAGATTGTTCTTCTAAACGTAATAATTCTCTTCTAGAAATATTCCAAGGTTCGTTTTTCTTGAAGTATTTCTGATAAGGTTTTTTGCTTGCTTCGTAGAGCTTTTCGATTAGTAAATCTTTCATGTTTCATTTTTTAAAAGAACTTTGAAATTCAAAGTAAATGGATAAATTTTTTTAGCTTATGATTTCTGGATCAATTTTTCAAGGGCTTCAATATGTTCCCTGAAGGCTTTTTTTCCTTCTTTTGTAGCGATATATCTGGTGTTTGGCTTTTTGCCGATGAATTGTTTTTCGATCATAATATAATTCTCGGTTTCCAACGCTTTGGTGTGGCTGGCAAGATTTCCATCGGTTACACCCAAAAGTTCCTTCAGCATATTGAAGTCGGCACTTTCGTTGACCATCAATATCGACATGATACCCAGACGGATACGATGGTCAAAAGCTTTGTTGATATTTTGGATGATGTTTTTCAATGCGTAAATTTAATTCTATAAAGTTTAATATTACTGATTTCTTTCGTATTTAAAATACATAAAAGCTCCATATAAGATATGACAAACTCCGAAACCGATTACCCAAAAATGCAAGCCATAACCCGAAAATTCAATGGCAATCAAACCTAAAATAATTTCTGTAATTCCCAAATAGCGAACATCTCTAAAGGTATATTTACTAGCATTTACACAAGCTAAACCGTAAAAGATAAGAACCACTGGCGATATTAGTCCGTAATGTCCGTTTTTCAAAAGAAGTAGAGCAAAAATTCCTCCGGTAAACAACGGAATGGCAAAATTCAAAACCAATCTTCTTGAAGAAGGATTCCACACTTTTTCACCCATTTTTTTCGCTTTTCTAACCGTTAAAATATAAGCAGTAATCAACGAAAGAAACAACACGATGAAAGCGGTTGCTATAATCAATTTAAAAGTCATGCTTTCTAAAGTAATATAATAGGAGGAATGATTTTCAATCAGATAATTGACATAAAAAGCACCCACAAGAGCATAAACTCCAGCCAAAACACCCGCCATTCCACTCAAGGAAATGAATTGTGTCGATTTGTTCATCATGTTTTTGATATCCTGGATATCTTGAAGGTATTTATTCGTTTCCATGCTAAAGTACTTTGAGATACAAAGTAAATAATAAAAAAAGTTTCCACCTAATAAAATTTCATTTATTTTTGAATCATGAAACTAGCCGAACTTTACATCCTCAACCAACCCGAACCCTACAAGTCAATTCTATTGCATTTGCAGGCGGTTGTAGAACATACGATTCCAGAATTGCAATTGTTGTACAAATGGAAAATTCCGTTTTATTATTTGAATGGAAAACCTTTTTGCTATTTCAATGCCAGTCATAAAAAGCAATTTGTAGATGTGGCTTTTATGAAAGGTTTTCATCTGGAGATCCATCAGGATGTTTTGGTGGGTGAGGGTAGAAGCTTGGTGAAATCACTCCGTTACGTTTCGCTTGAAACCATTGATAATGAGGTTTTGGTGGATGTTTTGATTGCATCGAGAGATTTGTATTGAATAAAACGCGAAGTTCTAAAGCAATAACAACCCAATGCAAAATAATAAAGCAAGGTTTATTCCGTTAAATTATCAAATCCTAGAACATGAAAATCAATCAATTGCATATAGTTTTACTTACGCTTTTATGTATTCATTTAAATACCTCTGCTCAAACTACGGAACAAAATACGAAAGGTTGGACTTTTCGAGATCCAAATGCAAAAGACACTGCTCAAGTGAGAGTGAACACAACCTTTTTGCTGCTAGGAACCTTGAATGATTATAATGGTTACAATCGCTCGATACAAAAAAATCAATTTGATACGTATTATCCTTACGAAAAACCATTGATGAAGTATATAGATAGCATCGCGAAAAAGGATTTCAATATTAATTTAGAAGAACAAAAAAATGGTTTTATATCTGATAAGTTAGCCAGCAAAATGAAGTCTTTTTATGCAGATGATCTTCTAATTGACAGTTTGTTGGATACAGATGATAAAAAACTCTCTTATCTTTTAGGCGTTTATTTAAGAAATGGCGAGAAAATAAGCGACGATGTTTATAAAATTCAACTGGCAAATTCCAGAAAGCACAACAATGTTTATATTTTTCTAAAAGAATTAAAATGCAATTCAGTGTTTTTTAAGCGAATGGATGGTTTTCCAACAATCTATTATCTCTATTTTCAGCCTACCGAACTCATGAAAAAATATTTTGCAACTGTTGAAACAGAAAAAAGCAAATTAGCGTTATCTGAAAAGGCTTCAAAAAGAGCTACAAGCGAAGAATCACAAAAAAAGAGAAATGATGCAAAGGAACTATGGGACTTACAAATAATAGAAATGTTCAAATAAAAAATGCCTCATTTGAAAAATCAATCACTTTTCAAATGAGACATTCTTATAAAATGATATTACACCCTAAAAATTCCTCCAACCGAAATAATCCTTTGGAAAAACATAAAATGCTGTGAAGCAGAATCGTTCGTGCTTTTAGTAGTTCGGATGTCGTGCATGTCGATATAACCGCCTTTCAATTCTCCCTGAAGGTAAAAATGTTTCAAGAACGTAATATTGATTCCAGCTTTTGCCGAAACGCCGTAACCCGAAACGTGAAATTGATCATAGCGTTCCTTGCCTAAAATCTTGGTGTTGGTTTTCGGATATAAAATTCCAGCACCAATTCCCTCGGTCAAGTTGATTTGGATTTTATCGGTATTTGTAATTCTAAAAAAAGAAGAAACATCATCAAATCTTGAAAATTCTGTATGAACATAATTCAAACCATCAGTGTGTTCAAACGTCAGGAATTCGTTTTCTAAAACCTGTGGCGTGTTGTTGTAAGTTCCATCATAAGGTGCATATCCGTTTATGGTTCCTGTCATATTAACGGTTTGATCTTGTCGCATCACATATTTCATGTGATCAACCCCAACACTGATGCTGTAATGATTGGAAATAAAATAACCAATCTTCAAATTCGTTTGCGGAATCGTCATCCTTGCTGGATTCAGATAATCAATATGATATCCTTTTGGCTTGTCGTCGGCTTTGACATTATTCAACGTAAAATCGTAGCCATCTCCTTTAAAATGAATATCAGATTTCGAATAGCTTTCGCGGTTTCCTCCCCACGAAATAAAGAATTTGCCTTTGTTATTTGCGGTGTATTTTTCCGGATTTTCTGCTAGTTCTTGTGCAGAAGCGTACTGTGAAAAAACACAAAAAGTGAGTACAACCAATAATGGATGTTTCAAGGTAATAAGGTAATAAAAGTGATGATTAAAAAGAATTTACGGTTTGTCTGATGGCAACCAATTTGGTCATCAAGCCTTCAAAATAATCTAAATGTAGCATGTTTGCCCCATCGCTTTTTGCATTTGCAGGATCAAAATGAGTTTCGATAAAAATACCATCAACACCAACAGCGATTCCGGCTTTGGCAACGGTTTCAATCATGTCAGGTCTTCCGCCTGTAACTCCAGCTGTTTGGTTTGGTTGTTGCAAAGAATGCGTTACATCCAAAACCGTAGTAGCAAATTGTTGCATCGTCGGAATGCCACGATAATCAACAATCATGTCCTGGTAGCCAAACATTGTTCCCCTGTCGGTAACCATAACGCTTTGGTTGTTGCAATCTAATACTTTCTGAACGGCGTGTTTCATACTTTCCGGACTCATAAATTGTCCTTTTTTCAAGTTCACGACCTTTCCTGTATTGGCAGCAGCCACAACTAAATCCGTCTGACGAACTAAAAATGCAGGTATTTGTAAAACATCAACATATTCGGCAGCCATTGCAGCATCTTCATTGGTATGAATATCGGTAACAGTAGGAACATCAAATGTTTCAGAGATTTTTCGAAGGATTTTCAACGCTTTTTCATCTCCAATTCCAGAAAAACTGTCAATTCTAGAACGGTTTGCCTTTTTGAAAGAACCTTTAAAAACGTAAGGAATTTGTAATTTATCAGTAACAGCAACTAATTTTTCGGCAATTCTCAAAGCCATTTCTTCACCTTCAATAGCACAAGGCCCAGCTAAAAGAAAGAAATTACCGCTGTCCAGATGCTTAATTTTTGGAATATCTTGTAGATTCATAATGTAGTTTTTGACGGAGCAAAGATAGTTATGAATTGAAAAAAAAGGTTGAAGATTTAGAAATTATTATGATTACTTTTTAGACAAAAACGATGTGGTTCAAAACATATTTATAAGTTGTTGGAGTTTTAGTTTTATTTCTTTAAATTTGATTAATTGGTTTTAATACAAATAGTTATAGTATTTCAAAAAAGAATATTATGAAACAATTAAATCTAAAACTTGTTTTTCCCTATAATTGGTATCATTTCCGTAAAGTCAAAGTTTATGACGATAAAGGGAAATTGCTTTCAAAAATCATGCATTGCGAAAACCAATCACTATTTATTGATAGCAATACAAAAAGCATAACCGTAAAATTAGATTTTCTAAAGTCTGAAATTATTTTACCGCAAGAAACAATTGAATGAAATGTAGGGCTGTTTCTCGATTTCAGAGATCGCTTTCCAATAATGTATATTGATGTCCTAAAGCGAAAATGCCTCTCTGGAAAAGTCATGGGCCAACAAGAATTCCAAAACTTCAACCTTTCGTTCTACAATCAATCTAAAATTTGGATACAAAAGGCAAGTATTGACAGGCTTGCCCTATCGCTAGGAATTTTTATTTCCATCGGACTATTAATTGTTGCCACAATCGAGCAAAATAATGATTATCAGGATTTGGTGTTTTTTATCGGATTAGTCAGTTTGATTTCGATGTTGATGATTTATTTCGAAAAAGGAAAGATACTGCTTTACGATTATCGAAATAGAATGATTGCAACAGGTTTGGCTTTTGTTTTAGGGATTCAATTTCTGGAAAGTTCGTTTGCAGTTTTAATGACGCTGATGCTTTTAAGTTTTGTTTTTCTACTAAAATTCATCCAGAATTTCTACTCGATTAAAACTTAAAACTGCTTCAAACGAAACCCAACAGGAACCATCAACACACTTTTCTCATAAATGTTGATATAAAGCTTGACTGGTTTCTTCTGTCCAACCCATTTCACTTCATATACTTCAAGCAATGCAGCTCCATATTCACTTTTCTTGGACGGAAACGGACAACAGTTTTCCAGTTTTTTAAAGAATATCTTTTCGCCATTTGGTCCGGCCAAGGCATTAAAAAAGCGAGGCTGGTTGATGGAGTCATTCTTGGTAGTCTTATAAAAAATATTTATTGGATAGTCTTTGTCGTAACCGTATTTCGGATCCTTGCTGTATTCCGTGATCTGAAAAACATTGTTTTTCGTCAGCACCAAATCGGGTGCATTGTCATCTACATTTTTAAGCGTCGATTTTGTACTCACACACGAAGCCAGAACAAGCATACAAAGCAATCCCGAAAAAAGAGTTTTTATTTTCATGGTTATTTTTTTAATGTTTTGGTTTGCAAAAAGTAAGCCACAATCGCCGAAATCACCACTCCAAAGGAAAGTGCCGAAAATATGCTCTGGAAAATATAACTCGAAAGATTAAAATAAGCTTTCGCATCTTCAATTTTAGTCCCTTTTGCAACAGCATTTTCAATCATATTTGGGAAAAACTCAGGAGCCATTCCTTTATGGATGATAATTTGACACAACGGCATCAAAATCGCAATTACAATCGTCATAAAGATTCCCGTAACCGAACCCTGTTTCCAGTCCATATTGTTGTTGAAGTAATTCTTCTTCTTGTCGTTAATCGCCATCACATAAATGAAAACTGCGATAAAAGTGAACAACATTGAGTACAACAAATAATCATCAATTTTTTCGCTGTAATAGCCACTCATCTTTTCAACATACACCCAAACAAGAAAGGCAAAAAAGTAGCGGATTCCCCATTTGATTTCGATTGCAAATTTTTTCATTTTCAACATTAAATTAAGCACCCAAATTTAAGCGTTTATTTTAATCCCTCGGTATTTCGCCCTAAAAATCATTTGAATTGCTATTTTTGTATCAACAAATAAACACCAATATGGATTCAATTACACAAACCTGGCCGTGGTACGTTTCAGGATTTATAATCGGGATGGTCATGCTCCTGCTCAACTATTTCGGAAAAGTTTTCGGAATGTCCTCCAATATCCGAACGCTTTGCACCTTGGCTGGAGCCGATAAATTTGCCGAATTCTTCCGCTTCGATTGGAAGTCACAAATCTGGAATCTTGTCGTTCTTCTTGGTGCCATGATAGGCGGTTTCGTAGCCGTACATTATATGAGCAACCCAACAAATGTTGACATCAACCCAAAAACAATTGAGCAATTGGCAGAAATGAATATCGATGCACCAAACGGAAAACTAGCTCCACAAGCACTTTTCGGTAACGAAGTTTTCAGCTCTCCAAAAATGCTAGCCATCCTGCTAATTGGCGGAATTCTCATCGGTTTTGGTTCGCGTTATGCTGGAGGTTGCACTTCTGGACACGCCATTTCAGGATTAAGCAACCTGCAAATCCCTTCGCTGAAAGCCGTCATCGGATTTTTTGTTGGCGGATTGATAATGGCACATTTCCTTTTGCCTCTTATTTTTTAGGAGCGAAACACTAGGCATAAAATAATCCATATTCCCGCTTTCCATTGCAATCCTTTTCATTTTTAAAGAAAAAATAAAAAGGATTTCCATTACAATCGGGGCTAGAATAAAAACAAAAGGCACTCTTTTAACTTTTAGAAAAAACATACAATGAAATTCATAAAATATTTATTAGTTGGCTTCCTTTTCGGAATCGTACTCACAAAATCCGAAGCCGTTTCCTGGTACCGCATCTACGAAATGTTCCAGTTCCAATCCTTCCACATGTACGGAATTATTGGTGTAGCCGTTTTCACGGGAATCATCGGCCTCCAAATCATCAAAAGAAACAACATCAAGGACATTCAAGGAAAACCAATCGTGATAGCCGACAAAGAAAAAGGTTCCTTCCGTTACTGGGTTGGAGGATTGTTCTTCGGTTTGGGTTGGGCTTTGGTTGGTGCTTGTCCAGGACCTATTTTCATCCTAATTGGAGCCGGATTTTGGAGCGTTGCCGTAATCCTCCTTGGAGCCATGATCGGCACTTTTATCTACGGATTGCTAAAAGACAAGCTTCCTCATTGAGAATCTATATGTTAATACTTTCCTTATAAACTTGAATTTAAAATCTATAAGGCTTAATTTGTAGTAAATTAAATACTACAGCTATGAAAAAAGTAAGCATTCTATTCTTATCTGCATTGGCACTATCATTAGGCTCATGCGGAAGCGACGACAACGGAAACCCAACAGGCACAGATGCCTCAATCGTTGGAAAATGGACCTACTCTAAAGTAGGAACTGGAAATCTGCTCATTGATTATCCCGACCACGAAGAGGGTTGTGCCAAAGATTACGTTGAACTGACAGCCAATGGCGTTTTCAATGATGTGGACTACGACTCTTTTAATTCTCCTTGCGAGGTTTTTACAGATACCGGAACCTACATCAAAAACGGAAATACATTAACGGTTAGCTACGAAGGTAATCAAGTGGAAACGGCCGACATTCTATTACTAACCGCCACCGAATTGAAAATTCAAGGTGAGGATGGAGAAATCATTTTGTTCACAAGGCAATAAAAATTTTCCAGATAATTTTAAATCCCGATTCGTCGGGATTTTTTTATGCATTTTGATTGTTATGTTAAGAATTTTTCAAGCGTGAAAGCTATAAGTAATTCCAAAAATCATATAAATTTGAGAATCATAAGTCGGTTAAATTTATAAAAAAATAATCCGCTATGATACATCAATTAAAACCTTCAATCCTTGTTGAAACACCTCTTGGAACAGGCCAGGCCATTTTTATTATAGATTACGGAATGCATCAAAATACCTGCTGGGTCGTGGCCTTGCAAAACAATGGCGTCATCAAGCATTTCGATTGCAACGATGTGATTCTTTCTACCAATTATACCTATGGAATGAATCTTAGGAAGAATAAATTTGAGAAAGGAAAAATGGAGCATCAAGAAGATCTTCAAAAAGAATAACACACTTTATTCTTTTCTATTTAGAGCAGACAATAAAGTGACTCAATTTTCTAGACTGTTTTATTTTTGTTAAAAATGATAATTTGATAATGTTGTTCCTGTTTTAAAGGAGTAAATTTGAGATAAATTAATCAATAAAAAACACCCCAATTATGAAAAGAAATGCAACTGCAGTTTGGAAAGGTTCTGTAAAAGAAGGAGCCGGAACATTAACCACTCAAAGTAAAGTATTAGACCAATCTCAATATTCGTTCAAGACCCGTTTTGAGGACGGAATCGGGACAAACCCGGAAGAACTTATCGCAGCGGCTCATTCAGGCTGTTTCACAATGCAACTTTCGGCCTACATAACCGAAGAAGGTTTTGAAGTGGAAAGCCTTGAAACAAAATGCGATGTCGATTTTCAAGACGGAAGTGTTGTAGGTTCGCACCTTACCGTTACTGGAAAAGTAAAGGATATTTCAGAAGATAAATTCCAAGAATTGGTTTCCAAAGCTGAAAAAAACTGTCCAATCTCCAGATTATTGGATACCAAGATAACTTCTTCAGCTACATTGGCATAAAGAATTGAATTATCAAAAATTTCCATTTCTTGAGTAATCAGGAGATGGAATTTTATTTTTATAGGAGCTGCAAACATTTATCTAATGATTGAAGAATAATCAGTTTGGAAGATTTATTTTTATTAATTTTGTAGAATATAGGATGATTTCTCTCCATAAGTAGGAATTGTATAGCATTATTTAAAAATATAGTTATAATGGCAGTTTTAGAAAAAACATCCCGACACTTCGGGACAGAGGAAATCATAAATTTAGAAAACAAATACGGAGCCCATAATTATCATCCGCTTCCGGTTGTTTTGAGTAGAGGTGAAGGTGTTTATGTTTGGGATGTGGAAGGGAAAAAATATTATGATTTTCTTTCCGCCTATTCGGCTGTAAATCAAGGGCATTGCCATCCTAAAATTGTGAATGCAATGATCAGTCAGGCTCAAACCTTGACATTAACTTCTAGGGCTTTTTTCAATGATCAATTGGGACCTTACGAAAAATACATCACTGAAACGTTCGGTTTTGACAAGGTTTTGCCAATGAATACAGGTGCAGAAGCTGTTGAAACGGCTTTAAAACTGTGCAGAAAATGGGCTTATGAAGTGAAAGGCGTTGAAGAACACGAAGCACAGATTATTGTTTGCGAAGGCAATTTCCACGGAAGAACCACAACAATCATCTCTTTTTCGAATGACGAAAATGCCCGAAAAAACTTCGGACCTTATACGGCAGGATTCATCAAGATTGCTTATGATGATTTGGATGCTTTGGAAGAAGCATTGTCATCAACCAAAAATATTGCGGGTTTTCTTGTAGAACCAATTCAGGGCGAAGCCGGAGTGTATGTTCCATCAGAGGGATATCTAGCGAAAGCGAAAGCACTTTGCGAAAAACACAACGCCTTGTTTATTGCCGATGAAGTGCAAACGGGAATTGCACGAACAGGAAAATTATTGGCCGTTCACCACGAAAATGTGCAACCGGACATCTTGATTTTAGGAAAAGCTATTTCGGGTGGCGTATATCCAGTTTCGGCAGTATTGGCAAACGATAGCATTATGAATGTCATCAAGCCAGGACAACACGGTTCTACTTTTGGAGGAAATCCTGTTGCCGCTGCTGTTGCCGTTGCCGCTTTGGAAGTTGTAAAAGACGAAAAATTAGCTGAAAATGCCGAAAATCTAGGAAAAATTTTCAGAGAGAAAATCGGTCAGTTTGTTGAGAAATCAAATATTGCAACACTTGTGAGAGGAAAAGGTTTGCTGAATGCAATTGTCATCAATGATACAGAAGAAAGCGATACGGCTTGGAACATTTGTATGCGTCTTCGCGATAATGGACTTCTTGCCAAACCAACTCACGGAAACATCATCCGTTTTGCACCACCTTTGGTAATGAACGAAGAGCAACTTTTAGATTGTGTTAGCATCATCATCAATACTTTAAAGGAATTTGAAAAGTAAGATATATTTTAGAGAAATAATTTAAAAGTAAAAAAGCGAAAAGAAAATATTTTCGCTTTTTTTTTATTGCTGTTGAAACACATTAATCTCTAAAAATCTAGTTCGTTGATTATTGTTGTATTGGTTTTGGCCTTCTGACTGTATCGCCAACAATTGGAGCCATCTTTTCAGGATTTACCTGCGTTTGATTTTTTGTACTTCCTTTGTCTTTAGCTTGTTTTTCGGCATCAATTGCACCATTGCTTTGCATCTTCACACCTTCTATTTTATTGGCTCGATTTATTTCGGCAGACGGAGGTGGAGTTGGAGGAGAAGCAATAGTATCATTGTATCTGGTTCCTTTTTGTTGGGCATTTGCACCAATTGCAAACAGCATGATTATCCCAAAAATTAGTATCTTTTTCATATTACAATATTTTAAATTTTATAATAAAAAAAGCGGAAGCCGAAACTTCCGCCCTATTAAAACTAAAACAAAAACTAATCACGGAATTCCGATGGTTTCATTTCCTGAATCATCAGGATCTGAATCGTTCTCATCCCGCAGATTATCTTTTCGGTTCCTTTCCGATTTTTCATCTTCAGAAACTTGACCAGTTGCTTCAATTTCACTTTGATCATAATCAATATGATGTGTCGGTATCCGGGTAACGTTGATGTAAAAACCGTCTGAAATTTTTTTAGCAATTCCTCCGATGTATTCTTCGTTACTGTCGTTTGAATTTTCCATAGCTTTAGAATTTTTAATTTTTTAGTGGTTTTTCCCTGATCCAGAAACGATGCTGTTTCATTGCAGTTATAAAATCAGTTGCAAAATTGTCGTTCTGCTCTTCATCATTGGTGATAATACCGTGTTCGATCAATTTCTTTTCAGAAAGAGTAGTGATAAAATCAACTTCATTCAGCAAATCTATTCCATCTCTTTCGGCTCCAATCACTTTGCAATGCTTGTAGGTATCGTTCAAAAATTCAGGTATCTTGTCTTCTTCCTTCAATCGGTTCACACTTTCTTCTCCTGCAGGAATGAATACGGCATCAAACAAGACAGACGAAACCGTTAGCAAATTATGATCTACTTTCAACTCTTTTCCTTCGGCAGTTTTGAGGACGGTAGAATTTGTTCCGATGATTTTCACCGTGGCACCTTCTTTCTCCAAGGTATTTTTCATAGTGTTCACCGATGCACCTTCAACACCATCTGCACATAAAAACGCAACCATTCTTGTTTCAATAGTATCTGAATTGTGCTTGTTTTTAATCATACTCAAAGCATCAGATGTTTGGGCATATTTCACCAAAGGTTTTGGTTCTTGTTTGCCTTCGTCATCGGCTCCAACTCCATGATTCATTGGTTTTTCAGGCGATTTTGGAACTGGAATTCCCAACACTACTGCTACAGATTCGGCTAATTTTTTATCTATTTGAGATAATAATCCCAACATTCTTTCACGGATAGCAGGCACTTCAACCTTGCTCAATTCAAATCGCAGTGCATTAATGATATGGTCTTGCTCAACAGCTGTCTGACTTTCGTAGAACAATTTTGCCTGACTGAAATGATCGGCAAAACTATCGCTTCTTTCTCGCACTTTCTTCGCATCAATCCTTTCGTTGAAACTGGCAAAACCTCCTTCGGCAATTTTAGCCTGATAAGGACAGCCTCCGCCAAGGGAATTAGGATGATAGCTCACTCGACCAACATTTATTTCTTGACGCATGTGTCCGTCACGTTGGTTGTTGTGCAGTGGAGCAATCGGTCGGTTGATTGGAATTTCGTGAAAGTTCGGACTTCCCAATCTAGAAAGCTGGGTATCGGTATAGGAGAACAATCGTCCTTGAAGGAGCGGATCGTTTGTAAAATCAATTCCTGGAACTACATGTCCTGGATGAAACGCCACCTGTTCGGTTTCGGCAAAGAAATTATCTGGATTTCTGTTCAAGACCATTTTTCCAATGATGGTAATGGGAACCAATTCTTCGGGAACAATTTTGGTTGGGTCTAATAAATCAAAATCAAATTTATGTTCGTCGGCTTCTGGGATAACTTGAACGCCTAGTTCCCATTCTGGAAAATTGCCTGCATCGATGGCTTCCCACAAATCACGTCGGTGAAAATCGGGATCGTTTCCGGAAATCTTTACGGCTTCGTCCCAAACTACGGCATGTGTTCCCAATTTAGGTTTCCAATGAAACTTCACAAAATTCGATTCATTCTTTTCGTTGATGAACCTGAAGGTGTGTACTCCAAAGCCTTCCATCATTCGGTAGCTTCTTGGAATCGCCCTGTCCGACATCGCCCACATGATCATGTGCATCGATTCCGGCATCAGCGAAATAAAATCCCAAAACGTATCGTGAGCGGATGCAGCCTGTGGCATTTCGTTGTGCGGTTCAGGCTTTACGGCATGAATCAAATCGGGAAACTTGGAGGCATCTTGAATAAAAAAGACTGGAACATTATTTCCCACTAAATCAAAATTTCCTTCCTGTGTATAAAATTTAACTGCAAATCCGCGAACATCACGTGCCATATCGGTTGATCCTCTAAAACCTGCAACTGTAGAAAAACGAACAAATACGGGTGTCGTACTGTTTGGATCCTGCAAAAATCCAGCTTTGGTATATTTTTTAGCTTCGGCATTCGGTTGAAAATAACCGTGAGCGGCAGAACCTCTGGCGTGAACGATTCTTTCTGGAATACGTTCGTGGTCAAAATGGGTGATTTTTTCACGAAGGATAAAATCTTCTAATAAGGATGGACCTCTGTCGCCAGCCTTTAGCGAATTGTTATCGTCATTTATTTTTACACCTTGGTCAGTGGTCATAAATTGATTTGTACCGTCGGATTTGTCTTGGGCCAAGTCGGCCAGCTTTGCATTTTCTGTAATTTTCGGGTCTTTTTCTTTCATAGCAATACTTTTTATTTTGATTTATGGCATGTTTCCATTAGTATAAATTTCCTCCATTCAAAACGCTTTATCTTATAACATTTGTCCTTTAAGTTTCATTATTCAGCTATTGAGAATTAAAAATTAAAAATTAAAAACTAAAAATTTTAAATCCTTCAATCTTTAAATCTTCAATCTTCAATCTTTCGATTTCACTTATGCCTTCCTGTTCTGCTGTTTTCAGCATCCCAATCTTTTGTGCTGTCATTATGATCACGGTTGTCATCCTCATTGATTTCATCTTTCAAATCGGCATCAGGATTTTCCTTTTTGTCTTCTTGGAGCTTTATGGTTCCTTTATCAACCTGTGTAATGCTGTCTTCAATATGTTCATCCTGTTGAAAATTGCTGAAATCTCTTCCAAGCTCGCTTTCGCGGATGTCGATCTTCTCTTGCGATTTTATTTTTTTGGCAGGATGTTCAAATCCAGTTTCATCGGCATTGATGTCCCTTGGAACATCTTCTCTTTCTTTTCTATTATTATCTTGTGTATTCATAGCATTTTATTTTTAGGTTTAAAAAAAAACACCGAAACTTAAATATTGCTACTTATGATCCGATGTCTTTCCAACTTGGGGTTCTTCAATATGTTATATCGTTTTTTCGATTTTACCTGTCTCCAAAAAAGCTTTCAGATTCTCTATATCGCTATTCACCATTTTTTCAAAAAGCGGATTAAGTAATTTAGCACCTGCTTCTCCGGCAACTCCTAGTGGAGCATGATAGGAAATAGTTACGTCCAAATCTGTACCGCCAATTCCGTTTTCCTTAAACAATACTTTACCAGCATTGTCAATGGTTGATTCAGGAAGCGAATGCCAGCTCAACATTTTGCCTCTTTCGTCCATTAGGATATTAGCATCCCAGCTCAATCGGCCAATTCCACCCGGACCTTTGGCTGTCCAATGCGAAGTAACATTATCCTTTTCAACAACGGTTTCTAGGTGTTGCATAAATTTCGGAAGGTTTTCGAGGTTTCTCCAAAAATCATACACTTCATTCACAGGTCGGTCAATGGTTACGGATGTTCGGATATTCACATTTGAGCTTTTTAAGCTTTTGTTTTTATCAACTGCGTCATAAACGGGACAATAGCCACCAATTCCTCGTGCAAGCATAGTACCTCCAGCAATACTTTGTGCTACGCTTTTGTTTTTTCCCGAAAGTCCGTTGTAGAGCAAATAGCCTCCGGCAACAACCATCAGGATTCTTTCAATCGTACTCACATTGGCCTTCACCCCTGGAATGAGACTATTGGGAGGACAATCGCTGTTCAAAATTTTAGAGCATTCTTCTTCAGAATAAGTGGCATAACGGTTCGGATCGGTTCCGCTTGCATCCCTTTTAGAAAAATTCCTAGTTTCGGGAGTTGTGTTTGGGTCTGTTGTTAAAGTACTCATAGCAAATTCTTTTTAAGTTTGTTCAATTTGGGTTTATAAGGTCATATACAAATTTATCCTTTAATAGCCTCGAAATGATTACAGTAAATGGGGATTTTGTTGCAAGATTACAATGAGGGAGCTTAAATTTTAGACTTTAGATTTCAGATTTCAGATTTTTGGGTGTGGAATTGTACCCGAACTAAAAAGTTGCTTATTCGGATTTGAAAATTATTCACTCGGATAGGAAAGTTGTTCATTCTAACCGAACTGGTGGATACACGGAGAAGAAAGTTGGATACAAGAATTGAAAAAAAGCTTTTAAATACGTGTATAAATTTTAAAATATACACGTGTGATAATTTTTCTTATATTTGTTTTCAAATTAAATTACCATGAATACAAAGCTGACTTTGACAATAGAACAAGAACTTATACAGAAAGCAAAGGAATATGCAAAGCAAAAAAATCGCAGTCTTTCAGATATTATTGAGAATTATCTAAAACTAATAACCAAGGAAGAAAAGAAAGAAAGTGTATCACTATCGCCTGTTGTAAAATCATTGAAAGGTTCGTTCAAGATGCCTGCTGATTTTGATTATAAAAAAGAATTAAGAGACAGACTTGAAAAAAAATATTTATGATCGATCATGTCCTTATTGATACCGATGTAATTCTCGATTTCTTTTTTGATAGAGATCCTTTTGCTCAATATGCTTCAGAAGTATTGGTGCTTTGTGAAAACAATACGATAAAGGGATTTACTACACCAGTAATAATATCTAATGTTTATTATCTTTTAAAAAAAACATCAAAGCACGAAATCATTATTGAAAAGCTAAAACAACTTTTATCTATTTTAGACATTATCCAAGTAGATAAAAATACAATCCTCGATTCTTTAAATTCAAATTTCAAAGACTTTGAAGATGCCTTACAAAATTTTTCTGCAGTCAATAATGGTTCAATCAGTATTATTGTGACACGGAATATAAAAGATTTTCAAAATAGTGAACTAGCTGTTTTTAGTCCTGAAATGTATTTGGAGCAGAGAAATAGTCGTTAAAATAATTCTTCATTTCCATACTTCAAGGTTTTGTAAATCAAAGACCAATAGCCCAAAATCCCCCTTTCATTTGTCCTATTTACACACAAATTTCTGCAGGATTAGTCTCTAAATTTGAATTCATAAATTAATCAAAAAATAAGTTTCAAGTTATGGGAAATTACAATTCAAGTAGTACAATCAATACTACAGCAACTCAACTGTTCAAAGCCTTGACTCAAGAAATTCCACTTTGGTGGACCGAGATGTTTGAAGGAAGTGCAAGCGAAGTTGGAAACTCGTTTACGGTTCGTTTCGGAGAAAACGTATTTAAAACTATACGTATTGAAGAGTTGGTTTCCAATTCAAAAGTGGTTTGGCATATAGAAGATTCATTGATCAATATTCCAGAATTAAACAATCAAAAAGAATGGATTGGAACCACGATTGTTTGGAAAATAGAAGAGAAAGGTAACGATGTTGCTCTGAAACTTACCCATATTGGACTTGACCATGAAATTGAATGCTATGAAATTTGCTCAAACGGCTGGCAACAATTCACAGGCAGTTTAAAAGCGTATTTGGAAACAGGTTCAGGAGCTCCTTATAAAATCAATGAATAGCTGAAATAAATAGGTAAGGTATTGAGGCTCAAAATCCCCCTTTAGTTTGTCTTGTTTGCACAGGAATTTCTAAATTTTTTGTTTTTAAATTTGAGACATCAATCATCAATTGAAAAACGGATTTTAAAAATTGCCCAAACATTCAGACATAAATTGCACTAATTCTCACGAAATCATTTGTGAGAATTCGTGCAATTCGTGTTTAAATTAGATAGTTTTTATCGCCATAATTTTTTCTTCAAAAACCTCCTTATGATCCGATTTGCTTTTGATTCTGGTTTTATACGTATAAATAGTCGTCACCGATAATTCCAAGAAATCGGCAATTTGGTTGCTGTCTTGAATTCCGAGACGGTAAAGTGCAAAAATGCGTAATTCTGTGTTCAAAAGTTCTCCTTTCTTGATGATGCTTCTATGATCGGGTGGAAACAAGGCATTAAAATCCGAAACAAATGTTGGGAACAGTTTCAAAAAAATATCATCAAATTGATGAAAAAGGTTTTCACGTTCCTTGTTTACGTTATAACGGTTTAAATTGGATATGATTTCATCGGTTTTTTTGGCAATCACTTTCTGGATGGTACTTTTCTGGATGTGATCAATCTTATTGATAAGGTCGGAAGTAGCCTTGATAAAATAAGCAATATATTCTTCCTTGATGGTATTGGCTTCCGTCAGGCTGATGTTCATTTCCTGCAACTTGCTGTAGGAATCGGCCATTACTTTTCGGGAAGCATTCCGCTCTTTCAATTGCTTGAAGATGATTACCAAAAACAAAACGATAATAAGAGCCAAAACGGTCAAAAGTATCACGATTTTTTCAAGCATATCATTTTTGTCCTTCACTTTGTTGAGCTGTGCCTTTTCGATAATCGGTAGGATGGAGGAGATTTCAATCTTTCGATGTCTTGCATCATAAAAAGTCGCATCGTCCATTGCGAGGTTGATGTAGCGGTTGGCTTCTTCGAGATGACCTTTCTTGAAGAGTTCGTTTGCTAGATTTCGCAAGGCAACGGTTTCTTTTGTGGCATTTTTTACATCTGCAATCGCGGCCAAAGCCAAATAGTGAATTGCCTTGTCGGTCATTCCTTTTTCAGAATAAATATAACCTAGCGAAGAGGTGGCAATCCCATAATATTCAGCAGGAAGCTGAAAATTGTCAATCCAATAACTGAAGGCTTTTTCGGCACCTTTAAAGTCTTGCTGTTTGAGCTTTCGGAGGCTTTCGGTTGCCCAATATTCATTTGTATTCGGACGTATGAGTCCCAACGCTTTTTCCAAATAGAGATTCCCTTTTTGGATATAATTGATGTTGTACCGCAAATCTCTTGTATAATCGGCCAAGTCATAATAGGCCCGGGCTTTTATAGAATAATACTCAAACTGGTTTTTTGGGTCTAATTTTTCTCCGTCGATGCTACTTAAAGTATCAATAGCTTCCTTGAAAAGTCCAGACGAAAGCAACACAAAACCTTCCTTGATTCTGCTTTTCGAAATCAACTGTTGATTTTTTAAATGAAAAGCCTTTGATTTTGCTTCTTCCAAATAATAATAGGCCGAATCATATTTGAACGATTTGTATTCGTCGAACAAAGACATATAAGAACTGTAAAGGTTCTTGTCGTCTTGGCTAACGGTAAACTTGTGGACGTTTTTCTTCAGAAGGTTAATCCGGGCATATTTTTTCTTAACGTAGGTGTTTTTATCCAAAAGAACCTTATCCAAATCCTTCAATAAAGGATCCAAATTTTGTCCTGCAATCGTAAATGTGCTTATAAGAAAAAGGAATACAAGAAATCTATGCATTGGGTTGTTTAGGTTAGAGCATCAAAAATATTCAATTTTTTTAGATGTGTTTTTGATTGGTTAAATATAATGTAATTTTTTCATTTTGATAATAATCAGTTCAACTACTGGCATTATCTAAAAAAAAGAGCGGCTAAATTTTCCATATTCCTATAAAATTATGCATTTTAGAACTTGATTTATCTAAATATCGTCTTGATTTTTAAAATCACTACAACGTTGTAATGGATTGAAAACAAAGAGATTGTTTCAGTAAACTATCTAAATTTATCTTGATTTTTTGCCAATATTTTTTTTTAGTTTTTTTTAACAGCTAGCTTCGTGAAATCGTTTTCGTAGAATTAATGATTAACTAACTAACACTACAAAATTTATGAAATGTAAAATTATTTATGGGTTGGCTATCGTTTGTTTGCTTGCTTTTGGGTGCAGCAAAATTGACGATGGCAGTCACGTAGGTCCAATTACCCTTTACGAAAAAGTAAACGGAAAATGGGGCCTGATGAATTTAAAGATGGTTGATGAAGTTGCAAAAAAAGCAGCTATTTCTCCAAGCGAGCAAAACATAAGCTCGATGTTTAATTATGCCGATTTTAAAATCAGTTTTAATGTTGATGAAAAAAACGAACCTACAACTTATGAAGTTTTGGGAGATGTTCCGCCATTATTTGCTCCATCGGGTTATTGGGAACTGAGTACGGCTTTTCAGCCAACTGGTCAAACGCCTCTGATGATTTATTTGTATAGCGATGCACAAAAAACGCAAAAAACAGATGAATTAAGGTTGAGTTCAGTTCCGGGAAGCAACGGCGAAATGGAAATCCAACTCAACAGGACTTCTGAAGGAACTCCATTCGTGTCCTATATCTTCAGATTAACAGCAATTAACGAATAAGAATATGAAAAAAATTATACAAACCATTTTATTTGCCTTGCTATTGGTTCCGAACTTTATTCAGGGTCAAACGCAAGAAGCAGGAGATGTTGGAGCGATGTGGTCGTATCCAGTAGTCTATAAATATGATGAACAAGTTACTTGGTATTTTGATTTGTCTTCTACGACATTTCAGGCAGAAAGCGATGTCTATCTTTGGATGTGGTCGCCATCTGAACCGGATGCTGGAAACTGGGAAAACTCTTCGGAATTTGCAAAATTAAACTACGAAGGGAATTTAGTTTGGAGTATGACCCTTACGCCAACTTTATACTTCAATAGGACTCCTGCCGAAATTGCTTCGAGTGCTGGTTTCTGGTTCCGTCTAAAAAACAAAACAGGAACAATGCAATCGGGTGTTGCACAAGTAGCCTACACGGATTTTTCTTCTTTTTATACAGCAAACGAATTGATCCGTTCGTATCCTACAGCTCCAACTTTGGATAAAGGAATCAGTATCTTGTTCAATGCCAATCTACAGCCGGGTTTTGAAAATGCCACAAGTGTTCACATGCACAGCGGTTTGAACAACTGGGACATCAAGCAAGAATACCAATCTTGGTTGCCGGAAATCGTAGAAAAAACCAAACTTAAAAATCTAGGAAACGGTTTCTATAAAATGGATTTGATTCCAAAGCAGTACTACAACGCACCAGATGGCTATGTGATGAACAATCTTGTTTTCCTTATGGTAAAAGACGATTGGGCTGGAACAACTCCAGATCAGGTTTTGAATGCTGGAGAATACATTCCGCCACCTCCACCAGAATTCCGTTTTTTCCCTTTGCAATTGAGCAAGAAAGATTTCTTGGGAATCATCAGAAAAAATAATGAACCGGGTGTGAACAAGCTTGTTTACACGATTACTGCCAATGATGTTGTACTGACGGGTGAATTTATGGGAGGAGTAGCAGAAATAAAAGGATTCGTGAATTTGGTAACGCCACTTCAAAATGTGGAAAACCTGACTTCAATCCATGTTTTGGTGAAGGATAACAACAACAATGTTATTTCTGACACGACCATTCCGTTGAAAACGGTAGATTAATAATTTCACTATCAACTAAAAACAATTCTAATGAATAGTACAAATACAAAAAATGTCCATTTCAAGTGGACAAATACTTCGTTGGTATTCATGATTTTCATGCTTTTTCTTTCTGCAGGAATATTTGCACAGGATAAAAAATTGATTTCGGGTGTCATCAACGATAATTCGAACTTGCCGTTACCAGGAGTAACCGTTGCCGAAACAGGAACGACAAACGTTTCTGTTACCGATGCCGATGGAAAATTCTCGATGCAGGTTACAACAGGAAATACGATTGAAATCTCCTATGTAGGCTTCGTGACGCAAAGTCTTCCTATCGATGCAAATACAAAAACAATAGCCATTACCTTGCAGGAAGATACTTTTATGCTTGATGCAGTTGAGCTTGTTTCTGTTGGATACGGAACGATGCGAAAATCAGATTTGACAGGTGCCATTTCAACCATCGGGGCTGATGATTTGGTGAAAGGAGCTATTTCTTCTACCGAACAAGTATTGCAAGGAAAAATTGCTGGTTTGACGATTACCCGTGGAACTGGTGATCCAAGTGGAGGTTCTTCCATCCGATTGAGAGGAGGAACATCTTTAACAGCAAGTAACAATCCTTTGATTGTTGTGGATGGAATTGCAGGTGTGGATATCAATGTCGTTCAACCAGGAGATATAAAATCGATTGATGTTTTAAAAGATGCTTCGGCAACGGCAATCTACGGTTCCAGAGGTGCAAATGGTGTAATCATCATCACAACTAAAGGAGGAACAAAAGGATTATCTGTAAACTATAATGGCTTCACAGGAGTTGGATTTGCTTCAAACCGTTTGGATTTGCTTTCGGCAGACCAATGGAGAGGTTATGTTCGCGAAAACAATATTACAGATGCGATTGATTTTGGAGGAAACACAAATTGGCAGAAGGAATTGCAGCAAAAAGCTTACACACAATCACATACTTTAAGCATCAATTCTGGAAATGAATTCAGTGGTTTGAGAACTTCTCTATCGTTCTTTAATAATGAAGGAATCATCAAAACGACTGGCCTTGAACGATTGAGTGCCAACATCAGCACCTATCAATATGTTTTGGACAAAGCCTTGAAATTTGATATGGGATTGTATGCCAACATCGACAAATGGAGTCCGTTGGATTACAGAATCTTCGAACGTGCCATCAACTTGAATCCAACCATTCCAGTTTATGGTCCAGATGGAAAATTCACTTCGGTTGGAGGAACGCTTTACGAAAATCCAGTTGAAATTTTAACCAACAGAACTGTTGACAACAAACGCCACCGACTTTTAGGATACTTTAAAACCGAAGCCAAATTGTTTAATGATTTCTTGGCGGTGGTAAATACTTCATTGGAACACAATGCCATGAAAGGAAGCACTTACAAGCCTTCTTATGCAGTTTTGGAAGGTTTGTCTGAAAGAGGATATGCCCAAAAAACCTATGGTGAATTCACAAATGCTCAAATCGAAGCTTACTTGAATTATACTAAATTATTAGGAAACCACAGTGTGAATGCAATGGTGGGTTATTCTTACCTTGAAAATATCTATGAAGGATTTGGAGCTCAAAGAAGCGGTTTTGAAACGGATCTTTTTGGATACAACAATTTAGGAGCGGGTTATAATTATCGTTTGGGAGATGTTTATTCATATAAAGGAAAATCAAATCTTGCTTCCTTCTTCGGTAGAGCAAATTATTCTTATGACGGAAAATATATGTTTACAGGTACAGTTAGACGTGATGGATCAAGCCGTTTTGGATCAAACAACAAATGGGGTGTTTTTCCATCTGCTTCTGCTGCTTGGACAATCAGTAGAGAAAGCTTCATGCAACCTACCGAAAATTGGTTGACCAACTTGAAATTCAGAGTAGGTTATGGTGTAACGGGTAACCAAGACGGAATTGGAGAATACAAATCATTATCCATTTTAGGAGTAGGCCAGGACAGTTATTATGATCCGGTTACAGGAACTTGGAGTTTGGCCTATTCGCCAACCCAGAATCCAAATCCAGATTTGAAGTGGGAATCTACGGCTCAAACCAACATCGGTATCGACTTTAGTCTTTTCAATAGAATAACAGGTTCGTTTGAATGGTATAACAAGCAAACAAAGGATTTATTGTACACCTATCAAGTGCCACAACCTCCTTATTTGGTTGGAACAATGCTTGCCAACGTTGGAGAATTGTCCAATAAAGGTATCGAGTTGACTTTGAATGCAAACATCGTTCGTGGTGATAAATTTACTTGGGATGCCAACGTAGTTTTTGCTAAAAACAAGCAGAAAATCGAAAAGCTTTCGAACCAGATTTATGAAACGGATGAAATTTTCAGCGGATCATTACATGGTCTTTCAGGAATGTCCAACCAATTTTCTCAAATCATTGCCGAAGGATATCCTGTTGGAACATTCTGGGGTTATGAGAGTCTTGGCGTTGATGAAAGCGGAGAAATCATCCTAGGAACTGAGGAAAAAGCAATCGGAGACGTTCAGCCTGACTTTACAATCGGTTTGGGAATGAATTTCAACTACGGAAATTTTGATGCTGGATTTACAGGATACGGAAGTTTCGGTCAGGAAGTTTTGAATGCAACCGATATGATGTTGTATGATTCAAACAGGCTTCCGGCTTATAACGTTGCTGATGATTACTTGACAAGTGGCATCACTTCTGCTCCAAAATTCTCAAGCTATTGGATTGAAGATGCTTCTTTCTTCCGTTTGCAAACCGTAACTTTAGGCTATACAATGCCGTTTAAGAAAGCAGGTACTAAATTGAGATTGTACGTTTTAGGAGAAAACTTGGCCGTATTCACAAAATACAGCGGAGTTGACCCAGAGATTGACCTAACAGGATTATCAAATCCTGGAATCGACAGGTTCAACAACTATCCAAGACCAACAACAATTTCGTTTGGTTTGAATTTTACCTTGGCAAATTAAGAATTGAAAAATATAAAATTTAGAAAAATGAAAATCAAAATAATAGCTGCAATTGTAATAGCAAGTACACTGTTTACCTATTCTTGTACCGATTTGGATGAAGAATTATACGACAGGGTAGAAGACGGCGACTTTGGGCAAACTCCGGGGGAAATCCAAGCCCTTGTTGGTGGTGCTTATTCTTCGTTGAGAGGTTTTGGCGATGCCATTTCAAATTCCTATCCAACTTGTGAATATGTTTTCTTTTTGAATGAAGTCGCTTCGGATGAGGCTACAATTCCAACAAGAGGAACCGACTGGTTTGATGGAGGTCAATACCAAGACGCTCAACGTCATTTATGGAATTCAGACAACCGTATGATTTTGTCTTCTTGGCGTTATTGCTACACGGGAATTGCAAAAATCAACTCGATCATCTATCAAATTGACAAATCAGGATTATCCGATGAGGCAAAAGCTCCCATTTATGCGGAGTTGAAATCCATCCGTGCCTATTACTATTATACCCTTTTGGATATGTTTGGTAATGTGCCAATTGTAACCGATTTCGAAGATCAAGGCTTGCCATCGAATTCTTCCCGTCAGCAAGTTTATGATTTTGTAGAGTCCGAATTGTTGGAAGCAGTGCCACTTTTGCCAGCGAATAAAGTATATTCTAAATTCACGCAAAGTGTTGCCTATTCGTTATTGGCACGATTGTATCTGAATTCTGAAGCTTATGTTGGAGTGCCTCGTTGGACAGAATGTATCGAAATGTGCCAGAAAGTAACAGGATATACTTTGGCACCCGATTATTTTGCAAGTTTCTTGACGGAAAATCAAACTTCTCCAGAAATTATTTTGGCGATACCTTATGATTCAGCTGCAGGAACTGTCGGAAACTATTTGTCTTCTATGAGTTGCCATTATTTACACCGATTGACGATGTCGCCAACAGGAGATTATCAATGGAGTGGAAACGGAATTTGTGCTCAACCTGGAGTTTATTCTTCTTTTGAAGATACAGACAAGAGAAAAAAATCGATGTTAGCTGGCGACCAGATCAATATGGCGACAGGAAATGTAATCATTATGGACAGTGGAGAACCATTGACTTATACCGAAGAAATTGTAAACTTTACGGATGCAAAGCAAAACGAAGGAGTGAGATTGCACAAATATGAAATGAAAGCGGGAGAAAGATGGGAACGCGACCATGACTGGGTAGTGATCCGATATGCGGAAATCCTGATGATGCAGGCCGAATGTTATGTTCGTCTTGGTTCGCCAGGTCTTGCTACTCCTTTTGTAGAGCAAATTACGCTTCGTGCAGGAACTGAAATGCCAGCTACTATAGATTTGGAATTCATTGACAAAGAATTGCTTCGCGAATTCATCTTTGAAGGAAGAAGAAGAACCGATAACATCCGTTTCGGAACATTCTTCCAACCATGGTGGGAAAAAGGAACAACTCCTGCAACAAGAGCAATTTTCCCGATTCCGGCTTCGGTTTTGAGCACCAATAACAATTTGAACCAGAATCCTGGATATCCAAATTAGATGAAAGAGTCAGCCTTCAAACTTTTGGTTAGTTTTACGAAGGCTGGCTTTTTAAACCTCTTAAATTATTAAAATGAAAAAAAATAGCACAATGATACTCGCACTTCTAATGGGAATTTTCACCCTGATGAGTTGTGAAAACGACAATAAGGATTCCAAGTTGTCTGCACAAACCTTTGAGCCGGTAGCGGTTACAAAAACCAATGAAACGAAGATATATATGCATTATATGGCTTGGTTTGAAAGCAAGGAAAGCAGCGGAAACAACACTTGGGGCTATCATTGGACAATGGCCAACAAGAACCCGGACAATGTGAATGCAAACGGAAAAAGAGAAATTGCGGCACATTATTATCCGATGATTGGACCTTACCATTCAGGTGATAAAAATGTTTTGGAAAACCATTTATTGATGATGAAATATGCCGGAGTCGATGGTCTTTTGATAGATTGGTACGGAACCTATGACGTTAACGATTACAGAATGGTAAAGGAAAATACCGATGCCCTTGTGCAAATGCTCGACAAAGTTGGTTTGGAATATGCAATTGTATATGAAGATCGTTTCCTGACCAATATCGTAAATGCAGGATTGGCAACCACAACAGTGAGTGCTGCAAAGACCGACATGGCTTTCCTGCAATCCAATTATTTTGGCGACAGCAATTACATCAAAATCAATGATAAACCTTTGTTGCTGAATTTCGGACCTATCACCTTGCAAACTCCAGACGAATGGACAAATGTTTTCAGTTCCGTAAATCCAAAGCCAACTTTCTTGACTTTATGGTATGAATCTGCAGATGCAGGAGCCAACGCTTCGGGAGAATATTCGTGGGTATATCAGGATAATTCGCACCTTTCTAATTTCTATGCCAACTCACTCCCAAATCTAGGTGTAGGAATGGGAAGTGCCTATCCGGGTTTCCGTGATTTCTATGCAGAAGGTGGAGGCGGAGAAGCCATCGGGTGGACAATCGAACACAACAACGGGGCAACTTTAGATGAAACGCTTACTTTGGCAAAAAATGCAGGTGTTGGCCATTTGCAATTGATTACTTGGAACGATTTCGGAGAAGGAACAATGATCGAACCAACTTTGGAATTTGGTTATTCGTATGTTGAAAAGGTAAAAGCTTTTGCAGGAGTTCAATCAACTGTAAATGTTTTTCCCGAAATTAGCAAATTATACGATTTGAGAATTGAATACAAAGGAAATGGCGAAATTCAGGCAAAATTAGACCGTATTTTTGGCTATTTTGTTTCAATGCAACCACAAAAAGCAGTAGAGTTACTAAACGATTTCGAATAATTAAGAACAACAATAATGATTAAATTAAATAAAAGCCTTTTACTGGTTGTTTCGCTAATGATGGCGGTTTCAACCTATGCACAGAAAACTTACAAAGTAAAATCTCCCGGAAAAATGAACGAAGTAGTGTTCGGACTCACAAAAGCAGGCGAACCTCAATACAGCTTTTCATCCAACGGAAAATCGGTTATCAAACCGTCATTATTGGGTTTTGAATTTCAGGAAAACAAAAAGATGACCGATGGTTTCAAGGTTGTAAATACCGAAAACAAATCGGCTGATGAGGTTTGGGAACAGCCTTGGGGCGAATTCAAAAAAGTGAGGGACAACCACAACGAGCTTATCGTTCATTTGCAGGAAACTGCCGGAGAAAAGCGTCTGGTTGACATCATTTTTAGGGTTTTTGATGATGGATTGGGGTTTAGATATTCTTTTCCAAAACAACCGAATTTGGATAAGGTGAAGATTTCAAACGAAATCACACAGTTTATTTTTCCGTTTGATAACGAGGTGTGGTCGATTCCGGTTCACCGCGAAAACAGCTACTACGAAAGTTTCTACAGAAAAACGCCAATGAGCAAAACTGATACCATCAACACGCCTGCCACTTTCGAAACAAAGGACAAGCTGTTTGTGGCCATCCACGAGGCAAACTTGACGGATTTTGCTTCGATGACGTTGCTGAAAACAAAAGGAAATCAATATAAAAGTGATTTGGTGCCTTGGGCAGATGGTGTAAAAGTATATGCCCAAACTCCTTTTCAAACACCTTGGAGAACGATTATCGTTGGAACAAAACCGGGCGATTTGATGGCTTCAACCTTGATGTTGAATCTGAACGAACCAAACAAGATTAAAGATGTTTCTTGGATTGAACCTTCAAAATACATCGGAATCTGGTGGGGAATGCATTTGGAAAAGTACACTTGGGGACAAGGTCCAAAACACGGAGCTACAACCGAAAACACCAAGAAATACATCGATTTTGCTTCAGAAAACGGTTTGGATGGTGTTTTGGTAGAAGGTTGGAACATAGGTTGGGATGGCGACTGGACGGCCGATGGAACTTCTTTCAGCTTCCTAAAAGCCTATCCAGATTTTGATTTGGATGAAATTACAGCCTATGCAAAAAAGAAAAACGTTCGCCTCATCGGACATCATGAAACGGCTGGAGCTTCCAAGCATTACGAAAGTCAAATGGATGAAGCCTTTAAATTATACAATTCAAAAGGTGTCAATGCCGTAAAAACAGGTTATGTAAACAAATATTTGGACAAAAAGGAATGGCATGACAGCCAATATGGGGTTCGTCATTATAGAAAAGTCATCGAAACAGCTGCGAAATATCAAATCATGATTGACAACCACGAACCTGTAAAAGGAACGGGTTTGCAAAGAACCTATCCGAACTTGATGACGCAGGAAGGTGCGAGAGGTCAGGAATACAACGCTTGGTCAGCAGATGGAGGAAATACGCCAGAACATTTGAACGTTTTGCCGTTTACACGTATGCTTTCCGGACCGTTGGATTACACGCCTGGAAATTTCAACTTTGATTACAAATTGCCTCAAGGTGCAAAAGTGCAATCTACTTTGGCCGCTCAATTGGCTTTGTATGTAGTGCTTTTTAGTCCGTTGCAGATGGCTTCGGATTTGCCAGAAAATTATGTTGGCAAGCCAGAATTCAAGTTTATAAAAGAAGTGCCTTGCATCTGGTCCGATACAAAACCGCTTGAGGCAAAAATTGGCGAATTTACTGCAATAGCTCGCAAAGATTGGAACAGCGAAAATTGGTATTTAGGAGCCATCACCAACGATAAAGCCCGCGAAATGAAAGTAGCCTTGTCTTTCTTGAATAAAGGAATTTCTTATACCGCAGAAATTTATGCAGACGGTTCAGGAGCCGATTATAAAACAAATCCCTATCCTGTAGCAATGTCAACACAAACGGTTGACAGCTCTACGGTAATGGATCTCAAATTAGCTAGTGGAGGTGGGATAGCTGTGAAGTTCACACCAGTTAGAAAATAAGCTTTGAGTTAGTTAAAGAGGGCATGTCTCGTAATGATTTCATAAGGTCGTTGCGGGACATTGCTTTTTTATAAACAGATATACTATTTTAATTCTAATTTATTAGAAATCGATTTCGTAGATTTCATTTCTTTATTATCTTTGAAAAATGGAAGCTATCAAAATTATAGAATGTCCCCGTGACGCAATGCAAGGCATCAAGTCGTTTATTCCAACCGAAAGAAAGGTGGCTTATATTCAGTCTTTGTTGCGTGTTGGTTTTGATACGCTGGATTTTGGTAGTTTTGTTTCGCCAAAGGCTATTCCGCAAATGCAGGATACAGCCGAAGTTTTGGCACGATTGGATTTGTCTCAAACTAAAAGTAAATTATTAGCGATAATCGCAAATACACAAGGTGCCGAACTCGCTTCCAAACATAAGGAAATACAATATTTAGGATATCCTTTTTCTATTTCAGAGAATTTCCAGATGCGAAATACCCATAAAACAATTGCCGAATCATTAGTCACTTTACAGGAAATTCTCGATATTGCCGATAATAGCAATAAGGAGGTCGTAGCCTATCTTTCAATGGGTTTCGGGAATCCCTATGGCGATCCGTGGAATGTGGAAATAGTAGGCGAGTGGACTGAAAAATTATTCAATATGGGAGTGAAAATTCTCTCGCTTTCCGATACGGTTGGAAGTTCTACACCAGATGTTATTGATTATTTATTTTCAAATTTAATTCCGAAATATCCCGAAATCGAATTTGGAGCACATTTGCACACCACTCCCGAAAAATGGTTTGAAAAAGTGGAGGCGGCCTACAAAGCCGGTTGCCGAAGATTCGACGGTGCCATTCAAGGTTTTGGAGGTTGTCCGATGGCAAAAGATGATTTGACAGGAAACATGCCAACCGAAAAATTGTTGTCCTATTTTACAACCCAAAAAGAAAATACCAACACCAGTCCGATGAGTTTTGAAAGTGCTTACAACGAGGCCACTAAGTTATTCGGGGAATTTCATTAATCAACGTTTTTCCACCATTCTATAACTGTATAATCTTCTTTAAGATTTACTTTCTCTCCAATCATAGGAGTAATCAGAGGTACATTTTCAAGTGCAGCATATTCAGAAATCTTGATAATGGGTTCATCCCAATCGTGATTGGCCAAAGCGAATTTTCCCCAATGAACCGGCATCACTTTCTTAGCTTGTAACTCTTTTGCAGCAGGAATTATGTGTTCTGGTAATAAGTGGATGTATTTCCAATTTTTATCATATTGACCACATTCCATCACAGCCAAATCAAACGGACCAAATTTATCCCCGATTTCCTTGAAATGAAAATCATAGCCACTGTCGCCTCCCAAGAAAATGTTTTTGCTTGGTGTTTTTAAAACAAAAGACATCCACAACGATTGGTTTCTTTTGAATCCTCGACCCGAGAAATGCCTAGCAGGAGTGGTGCTTACTACAAAACCATCGGCAAGGTTTATTGTTTCATACCAATCTTTTTCAATTATAATGGAGGGATTAAAACCCCAAAGTTCAAGATGCTCAGCAACACCTAATCCGCAGATGATGGTTTTGATTTTCGGCTTTAATTTCAAGACCGTTTCATAATCCAAATGGTCCCAATGGTCATGGGATATAAATAGGTAATCTATTTCAGGAATGTCATCTGTGGTGTAAACATCGGAGCCTTTGAAACTTCTTGTGGTTGCTTTTATGGGAGATGCCGCACCGCTAAAAACCGGGTCGACGAGGATTTTCTTTCCATCTATCTGGAGGAAATAAGAAGAATGTCCGAACCAGACAATTACATCTTCATTAGCACTTAAAGAAAGCAAATCGGTTTTAGCAGAAGGAAGAATGCCTGAAGGTTTGTTACGCTTTTTTTTCTTGAAAATGAATTCAATCAATACGGAAAACATAGAAACACCTTCAGCTAAACTTGGGGTGTGGCTTAGATTTTGAAACTGTTTTTCTTTAAAATTCGGAGAATTAAGAATCCGAGTTGTTCTATTTGCTGATGGCTTTCGACCAAATTTTTTCTGATGCAAAAAGATATAAAATATAAGGGATAAGGCAACGAGGATAATTAAGAAAATCATTTTGAAATATTTAATTATCCAAAAGTAGGAATAATGGTTTTTGGTTGTATAATTAATCCAACTATATTTCGTATATTTGCACGCAATTTAACTACAACTACAAATTGCAATGATTGCACACAACTCAAAGATTATCGGTGAAGGTTTAACCTACGATGATGTACTCCTGGTTCCAAATTATTCAAACGTACTTCCTCGCGAAGTAAGTATCCAATCAAAATTTTCAAGAAATATAACGCTAAACGTCCCGATTGTATCTGCAGCTATGGATACGGTTACCGAAAGTGCTATGGCAATTGCTATGGCCCAAGAAGGCGGGATTGGTGTTTTGCATAAAAACATGACCATCGAGCAACAAGCTGCGAAGGTTAGAAAAGTAAAAAGAGCAGAGTCGGGAATGATTATCGACCCTGTGACTTTGCCTTTGACATCGACGGTTGCAGATGCTAAAAATGCGATGAAAGAATATGGCATTGGAGGTATTCCAATTGTTGATGAAAATAAAAAATTGAAAGGTATCGTAACGAATCGTGACTTGCGTTTCGAGAAAAACAATGCAAGACCTATTAGCGAAGTTATGACTTCTGAAAACCTTGTTACTGTTGCCGAAGGCACTTCCTTGGAGCAAGCCGAAGTGGTTTTGCAAGGTCATAAAATTGAAAAACTTCCTGTTGTAAATTCCGAAAATACTTTAGTCGGATTGATTACTTTCAGAGATATTACAAAACTAACCCAAAAACCAATCGCCAACAAAGATGTTTACGGTCGTTTGAGAGTTGCAGCAGCAATTGGTGTTACTGGTGATGCAGTTCATAGAGCTGAAGCACTTGTAAACGCTGGTGTGGATGCGATTATCATTGACACTGCTCATGGTCATACGGAAGGTGTTGTGAACGTATTGAAAGAAGTAAAAAGCAAGTTTCCTCAAATAGACGTCATCGTTGGAAACATCGCCACTCCAGAAGCTGCCAAATATTTGGTAGAAAATGGTGCAGATGGTGTAAAAGTTGGAATCGGACCAGGTTCTATCTGTACAACACGTATTGTTGCTGGTGTTGGTTTTCCTCAATTTTCAGCGGTTTTGGAAGTTGCGGCCGCGATAAAAGGAACTGGAGTTCCCGTAATTGCAGATGGCGGAATCCGCTACACAGGAGATATTCCTAAAGCGATTGCAGCAGGAGCGGATTGTGTAATGATGGGATCGTTATTGGCTGGTACGAAAGAATCTCCGGGTGAAACGATTATTTTTGAAGGAAGAAAATTCAAGTCTTATAGAGGGATGGGCTCTGTTGAAGCCATGCAGGAAGGTTCGAAAGACCGTTATTTCCAAGATGTTGAAGATGACATCAAGAAATTGGTTCCAGAAGGAATTGTGGGACGTGTTCCTTACAAAGGCGAGTTGAACGAAAGCATGCAACAATTCATCGGTGGACTTCGTGCCGGTATGGGTTATTGTGGTTCTAAAGACATTCCGACACTACAAGAAACAGGTCGTTTTGTTAGGATTACTTCAAGCGGTATTACAGAAAGCCATCCGCATAATGTGACGATTACTAAAGAAGCTCCAAATTATTCAAGATAATTTTTAGTTTTTATTCCATAAAAAAAATCCCAAATTTCAATCGAGATTTGGGATTTTTGTTTTGAGAAATATTGTTAATCCTTAAAGAAATTTGCAAGCAGTTTTTTGCTTCCAACGACCCACAGGATATCGAATTGTTCTAAAATAAGATGCGATTCAGGATTTAAAATACGCTTCCTGTTTCGTTCGATGCCCACTACAAGACCATGGGTTTTTTCACGGATTTGCGATTCGCGGATGCTTTTTCCGATGAATTCTTCGTTCTTGAGTTCGATTTGCTTTAGGACAATATCGGTTTCGGCCACCTTTTCAGGGATTTCAATTTCGTGTTTGTCCAGGTATACTTTGAACTCTTGGACTTGATTATCTGTTCCGATGACACAGATTTCATCTCCTGGGAATAGGCGTTCGTTTCTTCCAGGAATGTTGATCATCACTTCACCTCGTCGGATGAAAGCGATGTTGACACCCAATTGTTCACGCAATTGCAATTCTGCCAGTGTCTTTCCTGCAATGTTGGATTCTTTTGCAATTTCAAACGTAGTCATGTGTCCATCCCACGGAGTCAAATCCTGGCGGCTTCGTCCTGCCTTTACAATTTCTCGGGCATTAAGGTTGGATATGAAATGATTTTCAATCTTATGGTATTGTCCGTTGAGTTTCTTTGGGAATATAAAATAAACAGCAACTGCAACAACAAGGGCAATCAGGGCTATTTCCGGAGAGAAAAAGGTGTTAAGCATAAATCCTAGATAGAATAAAGTCAAGAGCATCCTTAGCAATACAATCATGATGATTGGGCCTCGGTATTTTCTTTCTTTCATGAGGACTTGTACTTGCTTTGCGGCAACACGTCTGAGCGAGAGTGCCCAGAAAAAAGGTGATAAGATAAACAATGTAATCAATGCCGCAATTGCATTTCCGAATGGTGAACTTTCCACCAAAGGCAAAATGTATTCTGAAGACAATAAAATGACGGCTACAATTATGACCGAATGGATTACAATCTGTGTCATATTGGCCCTTAAAACCATCTGCCAATCGCTGACGGATTTGATGGCCTCGGTGTTGGTGCTGTATTTGTCGATTGCCTTTACCCATTTTACAGGAAGGGTTCTCTCTAATTTATCTGAAAAAGTTGTTGAATATTTTATAAGAAAAGGCGTGGTAAAGGTTGTAATGGCGGAAACAGCAACAACAATTGGATACAGAAAGTTGCTGATGACACCTAGGGTCATGCCCAGTGTGGCGATGATAAAAGAGAATTCCCCAATTTGTGCCAAACTCATACCGGTTTGAACGGATTGTTTCAGCGGTTGTCCCGAAAGCAATGCTCCGATGGTTGAACTGAATGCCTTACCGAAAATGGTTACCAATGTTATGATTACGACAGGAACAGCATATTCTACCAGGGTATCAATGTTGATAAGCATTCCGACTGATACAAAGAATACGGCTCCAAATAGATCTTTTACGGGTTTTATCAGATGCTCAATTTTTTCAGCCTGTGTAGTTTCGGCAATGATAGACCCCATTATAAATGCTCCCAAGGCAGGAGAGAAGCCAACGTTTGCCGCCAAAATTACCATCAATAGACACAAGGCGATTGAGATGATAAGCAACATTTCGTCGGTCAATAAATTTTTTGCCTTCTTTAATAAGGTTGGAACGAAGAAAATTCCGCCGACGAACCAAAGTGTTAGAAAGAATACAAGTTTAAAGACCGATTGTATCAATTCCATTCCCGAAAACTGCTGGCTTACGGCAATTGTCGATAATAATACCATCATGATGATGGCTACGATGTCTTCGACAATAAGGGCTCCGAATACAATTCCTGCGAATTTTTTTCCTTTTACGCCAAGCTCATCAAAGGCTCGGAGAATGATGGTTGTAGAGGAAATGGAGAGTGTAGCTCCAAGAAATATACTGTCCATAGTATTCCAGCCCATCCAATGGCCGACGGAAAATCCTATGAAGACCATGCAAATGATCTGGGTTATTGCGGTTATGGAGGCGGTTCCGCCGACCTTCATCAGTTTCTTGAAACTGAATTCCAGACCTAAACTGAACAAGAGAAAGATTACACCGATTTCGGCCCAGACTTCGACACTTTTATGATCGGTAATCGATGGGAAAAAGTCGAAATTACTTCCTGCCAGAAATCCAGCGATAAGGTAACCCAGAACTAAAGGTTGTTTTATTTTTTTAAAGAGTAAGACGGCAACTCCTGCAGTCATAAGGATAAGACCCAAATCGGTGATAAGGGGTTGGAGGTGATGTGTAGTTTCAGCTACTAGGCTCATAAATTGTTTTTGTTTTTAGGTTTTTTTGAATTGTTGTAAGATATAAAATAAACCCGATTTTTAAAAACAACCGTTTATGAAACTGTTAACTTTAAGAAAAATTTATAAAAAAATCCCACCAGGATGATTTTTCAATATTCTGGCGGGATTGTATTTGTAAGAGAAATGTATTTATATTCCTAGATAATTGCTAGGCGATATTTTGAGTAATTCTGCTTTTATCTTATCCGAAACTTCTAATGTCTGGATAAAATTATGAATGGCAGTTTTATCGATTGTAGTATTTGTTCTGGTCAATCCCTTCAACGCTTCATACGGATTTGGATAGGCTTCCCTTCTCAAAATCGTTTGGATGGCTTCGGCCACAACAGCCCAGTTTCGTTCCAAATCTTCGGCAAATTTATCAGCGTTCAAAAGCAATTTGTTCAAACCTTTCAAAGTAGCTTCAAATGCAATCAAAGTATGTCCCATCGGAACACCAATATTTCTCAAAACCGTACTGTCGGTCAAATCGCGTTGCAATCTCGACAAAGGTAATTTGGCCGATAAATGTTCGAAAATCGCATTGGCAATTCCTAGATTTCCTTCTGAATTTTCAAAATCAATCGGGTTCACTTTATGCGGCATAGCCGAAGAACCAATTTCTCCTGCCTTGATTTTTTGCTTAAAGTAATCCATTGAAACATACGTCCAAATATCTCTGTCTAAATCAATTATGATGGTGTTGATTCTTTTTAAAGCATCAAAAAACGAAGCAAAATGGTCGTAATGTTCAATCTGTGTTGTTGGAAAAGAATGGTGCAAACCAAGATTTTCCTCTACAAATTTATTTCCAAATTTTCTCCAGTCAATTTGAGGATACGCCACGTGATGGGCATTATAATTTCCAGTTGCACCACCAAATTTAGCAGCGAATGGAATATTGAAAAGAAAACGCATCTGCTCTTCCAAACGTTCTACAAAAACCCCAATTTCCTTACCCAAACGAGTAGGAGAGGCCGGTTGTCCGTGGGTTCTGGCCAACATCGGAACGTCTTTCCAGTCAACGCTCAATTCCTTTAATTTGGCTACCAATTCAATCAACAATTTCAAATAAACATCTTGAAAAGCTTCCTTTGTCGAAAGCGGAATCGCTGTATTGTTGATGTCTTGAGAAGTCAATCCAAAATGGATAAACTCTTTATATTCCGATAATCCCAAATTATCAAAAGCCGTTTTGATGAAATATTCAACCGCCTTAACATCATGATTGGTAGTTTTTTCAATGTCTTTTATCGCTTGGGCATCAGCCGTTGAAAAGTTCTTATAGATGTCACGTAAGCTCTCAAACAAGTTCGGATTAACATCTTTCAATTGAGGCAAAGGCACTTCGCACAAAGCAATAAAATACTCAATTTCCACCAAAACGCGGTACTTAATCAACGCTTCTTCCGAAAAATACTGCGAAAGCGAAACGGTCTTACTTCTGTACCTTCCATCAATTGGCGATACGGCATTCAATTCATTTAAAATAGTCATTGTAGTTGTGTTTTGAAGTTCGCAAATATAAGGCTTTGAAGTCGATTTTGAAAAGGAATATCTTCTAAAAAAAGCATTCTTTTTCAGGAGCCAATCCCGCTATCCGTTCCTCTCGTCCCAAAAGACGAGACCACTACTATCGGGGCTAGCTTCGCTGTCGGAATCAGTAGTTTTATAATAAAGCTATTTGTGATTTTTTATTCTTTTAGATTTTTTAGAATTGAACCATTAAGAAATTAAGGTTCATTAAGATTTCTTTGCTAATACTTAATGAACCTTAATTTCTTAATGGTTTAAAAACCCAAAAGCCTTTCTTTTAAAATCAGCATCCCCTTCGAAGCCACATTAGCAAAAACTTCCAACGGATTTCTCAAATTCGGAATCGAAATTGGTTTTGGATCAATATAAAAAACAGGAACATTTGAATCTACATAATCAATCAATCCTGCAGCGGGATAAACTTGCAACGAAGTTCCAATAACCACAAAATAGTCGGCTTCTAGTGTAATTTTTACCGCTTCTTCCAAAGCTGGAACATCTTCGCCAAACCAAACAATATGTGGTCTCAACTGGAAACCATTTTCATCGACATCTGTAGAAAGTAGGTCATCTTTCCATTCAAATAATAGATTGTAATTATTTGTGCTTCTTGCTTTTAATAGTTCACCATGAAGATGCAAAACCTTCAAACTTCCGGCACGTTCGTGCAAATCATCAACGTTTTGCGTAATCACATAAACATCAAAATCAGATTCAAGTTCAGCCAATATTTTGTGGGCCAAATTAGGTTCAACCGTTTGCAGCTGTTTCCTTCTTTGGTTGTAAAAATCCAAAACCAATTCAGGATTTTTCTTCCAGCCTTCGGGAGTTGCAACATCCATCACATTATGGCCTTCCCAAAGTCCGTCCGAATCACGAAAGGTTTTAATGCCACTTTCGGCACTAATTCCAGCACCGGACAAAACAACTAGTTTCTTTTTCATCAGAATAAATTAAACTCAAATTTACTCAAAATAGTTTTGATACATTGGATTAAAGATTTAAAAAAAGTAGCCACAGATTCACAGATTTATTCTTAAAAATTTAATTTTAAAAATCTGTGAATCTGTTCTAACAAGTCTTTTTTATATAAACTTTGTCAGTTTTAATTTTAGTATTTTTGCAAAAATTAGAATTAAATGATTGATATTGATTACCTGGATTACCTCGAAGGATTTCTAACCGACAACCGAAAAGCAAAGTTCTTGAAAGTATTGGAAAACAGAACCAATCATTTTACCGTTGCTATTGAAGATGTATTTCAGTTGCACAATACAAGTGCCGTGATGCGAAGCTGTGAAGTTTTTGGAGTGCAACAACTCAATGTTATTGAGGAAAAATTCGGTAAAAGTATCGATAAGGAAATTGCCATGGGAGCCCAAAAATGGGTCGATGTCAACCGTTATGAAAGTATTTCCAATTGTGTGGAAAGCTTGAAAAACAAAGGCTATCAAATTATCGCGACAACACCTCACGAAAATGATTGCCTTATGGATGATTTTGACATTTCAAAACCTTCAGCCTTATTTTTCGGAACAGAAAGAGACGGACTTTCCGAAGAAGTGATGAAAAACGCCGATGGTTTCTTGAAAATTCCAATGGTTGGTTTTACAGAAAGCTTGAATATTTCGGTTTCGGCCGCCATTATCCTTCAAAACTTGATGAATAGGTTGCGAAATTCCGATTTCAATTGGCATCTTTCAGAAGACGAAATGTTGGAAAAGAGAATGCAATGGGCTAAAAGCTCCATCAAAGATATTAAGCGAATAGAGGCGAGGTATTTTTCTGAAAATCCTAAAATTTAAAAGATGATTTCGCTTTGAAAAGTCACATTCGTGATGTCTTGCTGGTTCAAAGTATAGCGATACAGTCCGTTTTGTCCAATTGCATATAATTCATCCCCATCAATAATTACATCAAAACAAGCCTTTGGTATTGCTTTAACCAATACGGGTTCGGTTGGATTTTCGATGTCAAATATTTTTATTTCATCGTCACAAATAATTAGAAAATTATGGTATAATCCTAAACCTTTTGGTGCAACTAAATTTCTTCTATGAATTAAAAGGGGTTGATTGGGATTTGTAGTGTCATAAATTTCGAGAATATTGATCATATTCCCACAATTATTATTTGAATGTAAAGTTATAAAAGAGTGAGTTTCATTAGCAACTACAGGGTCACAAGCTGTGAAGTGCTGAACAGAAGATAGCCTTACGGGATTTTCTGGATTGGTAACACTGTAAATGTACATACCGCTTCTTGAACCTATGTATAGATTTTCTCCAAACGAAAATAAAGTTTCAATATCAAAGCCTACATTGATCGTATTTACTTTTGAAGGCTCAGAAGTATTTATAAGGGAAAAAACATTTAGATTAGCATTATCTACAGTATAAAGGTAATTTCCTTTTAATGCAAAAATCGCTAATGATCCTCCTTTTCCATCTCCATTACTTATTGACTCGCTTGAACCATCATTTGAGCAACTTATAATTATAAAAAAAAGTACAATAAACTTTAATAATTTCATTTTCTTTTAATTTAAGGGAGTCCAACCTATGACGATCATATTTTCATTAACATTTGCTTCAAAACCTTGAGGAGAAACTTTTGTGGGAAAAACATTTCTGTTTCTATTGGATACAGAAATAGAATTATTAGTTTGGTTGTAAGTTAGTGTAACTAAATCGACAGCTTGATTGATGTAGATAATATTATTTCGAATTGCCAAGTCAGTAGCACCAGGTATTTTGATAAATCCAATTTTTACAGGGTCTTGTGGATTTGAGTAATTGTATACATGAAAGCCTTTGTTTACTTCGTTTATAAACATAAAATTATCTTTAATGTATATTTTTCCGGATTGAATTACATTTTGTGGAGGAAGAGCTTCTACAGAATTTTCCAACTCGGTCCTAGAAATAATTACTGGAGTGTAATTATTTGGGATTGGTACAAAATCATCATCCTGTCTTGGAGTCCAACAGCTGTTCAATACAACTGTGAATATTAAAAGTGAAAATAAGGTAAATAACAATTTTTTCATTTCCAAAAGTTTATTGTAAATATAGTACTTTTTGTAATGGAATTTTATTTTCTTTTCAAAATTTTATATTCCTCATGGCAAGCATTTATTGCATCCAAAAGCTGTAAGTCGTTAGAAGATTTTCTAAAATATTCAGTGTTGTTTGGCTATTTCTACAGCCTTTTCCAAAACTTCATCCCGATCTTGCCTTAAACCCTCAATTGTCGGATGAAATTCGACATCAATTTTCACACCTTTTCGTTGGGTTTCGGAACCATCGGGATATAATATTCCATTGCCGGATATTGAGGTAGGATAACCACCGATAAATTCAAAATATGCCACATCGCCATCTGCACCAGCTGTTTGGCTTCCTATGGTAACTACATTGTCTGCGGTTTGCAAAGCCATAACTGTAAATTCAGACCTGCTTATTGTTTCTCCGTTTACCAAGAGGATTACTTTTCCTTTATAATTATCTTTGTTCTTGGTTCCTGTTTCAAGGTTTTTTTTGTAGGAGAATTTTCCAGGATAATTAATATTTGGAGAGTAAATTCTTACAAAATCCTTTCTTTTAGAATTAATTTGTCTCGCTACAAGGTTATAAATAAAGTCAGGATAGTTTCTTAAATCAATAATAATTGCTTTTTTATTGCTAAACGCTTTAAATGTTTCGTTTATTTCCTGTCTTTTGAAATTTGCCATGTCAATATAGCCGATGCTTTCATCCAAAATCACTGACTTGGCATGCTGATTTCCGTAATTGAAATCCTTGAAAGCATACCTGTTAGCTTGTAGTTCTTTTAAAACATTATTTCTTTCGATAATAAGATTAACTGTAGTTTCTTTGCCACTTAAAATTTTATAGTATGCTCTTACTTGTTTGCCATCCGCGTTAGAGGCTGATACATATTTTAAATTTTGTTCCGTTTCTTGGACTACATCTAGTCCGTTGATTTTTAAAATTACATCGCCAAGCTTGAACCCATTGATTCTTGCAAGCGAATCATTATAAAAGCCACATACAACAGCTTTATTCTCAATATTTGCTAGCTTGATTGGTAGGCTATTGTAATGCTCATTTTTTAAATTGATGTAAGCGTGACTATCATCTAATTTAGCCACGAGTTCTTTCATCACTAATTGATAATCGGTTTGGTTAGAAGTATTTCTGAAATTAGGAATCATTTCTGTTAATACTGAATCCCATTTTTGGTCTGTAAGATATTTATAAGGGAAAAAATATTCAATGATGTTCCAATATTTGAATAATCCTAATAGTCGATAGTGTTCATTAGGGTATTCAGAATTTTCATAAACAGGTTCGTTGATTACTTTAATGTTTCCAACAGGTTGTTTTTCTAAATAAAAATGATCACCTAGAAGTCGGTTTTCTTCAATGTATTTTAGTTTTTTCGTAAGTGTTTCCTCGAAATATCTTGAATCCTGTGTCCACGATAAATCGAAATTTTTATCAAAAGAATTTACTTCTGATTTGCAATTCTTGCACTTTTCGATAATGCCCAAACTGTCAATCCATTTATTGTAAACAGCAGATAATTCTGATTTAGTAGTGGCTTTTAAAACTAAAGGAATTTGATTGATACAAAGGTCATCCCAGTTAAATTTTCCACTTGCAACCTCAGGATGATAGTATTTAAGGTAACCATATAATTTGCCAAGTGTTGCTAATTTTTCGGTTTCTGTAAGTTGTTGAGCTGTTGAATAATTAAAATTTAAGAAAAGCAAAATGAGAAAAAAACATATTTTCTTCATAATTAACAGCTATTTTTATTTGTAATTATTTCCTTTTCAAAATTTTATATTCCTCATAGCAAGCACTAATTGCATCTAAAATCTGCAAGTCGTTAGAAGATTTTATAAAGGATTCGGAGTAGTTGCAACGGGTCAAGATTTCGGCAATTTCATCTTTTGTAACACCTAATAAGGCGGAAATTGTTTCACGATCGAACTTGGTTTCCAAAAGATTCTTTACGGTATCGTCTTTCTTCATCTCCTTCAATCGCTTTAATTCCTTTGGTTTTTTTCCGAAGAAATTATAAAGCATATCGGCCGGATTAAAGATAGAACCCAAAACTCTTCCGAAAGCATTTGGTGAATATTCCCCAGCTTCATAACCTTCTTGGAGTCCAGAAATACTGTAGCGGTAATTTTCTTTTGTAGGTATTAATTTTGCATCGATCTCTAAATAACCAGTTAGAATATAGGGTCTCACAACAACTTCTTCCAAGGCATAAGCCCTTTCGGTAAGCTGGATGGTTGTAGTTTTATTCTTAATCCAGTCGTTGGTCACCTTTACCTTGATGGATTTGTATCCAAGAAGCGAAATATGCAAGGTGTCATTGGCAGTGGCCAGGATTTCAAATTTCCCTTTATCATCGGTTACAACACCTTTAACGCTGTTTACGTTGATGATGTTAACATTTGCAAGATTTTTAGATGAAGTGTCATCTTTAATTATTCCCGAAATGACACTCATTCCTTCTTGAGCGAATACAGAAGTAGAAAGGAATATAAAAAAGAAAACTGCAAAATATCTCATGTCGTGTTTTAAGACCCTAAAAGTAATAAAACAGTCGAAGATATTTTGCAGTTTGTTTATAATTATAAGAAAATTAACTAAAAAAAGTTAGTCTTTTCTTGGTCTTCTTGGTCTTGGGCTGTCGCCAAAGCTTTCAGAACGTCTTGGAGCTCTATCAGAACCTTCTCTTCTTGGAGCTCTATCTGAAAAACCTTCCTTTCTTGGGGCCGAACTTCTTCCGCCAAAACCACCTTCTCTTGGAGCGGAGTTTCTGTCGCTTCTAAATCCGCCACCACCAGAACCTTCACGTCTTGGAGCAAAACTTCCTTCTCTTCTTGGTCCAGAACTTCTTCCGCCACCAAAACCTCCAGAACCTCTTCCGTTGTGGTCACGTCTTCCGCCACCATCATTTTTAGAAATTTCAACATTGATACGACGTCCTTCTAACTGAACATTGTTCAAGATTTCCATTACTTTATCCGTATGTTCTGGATCAGTGTTAAAGAAAGAGAATCCTTCTTTTACATCCACTTTATAAACGTCGTCACGACCTAAATCAAGTGTTTCTTTCAAGAAATCTTTCAATGACATCCAGTCGAAATTATCACGTGAACCAATGTTTACGAAATAACGAACAGCACTTCCATTGCTTTCTCTCGCTTCGCCTCTGTCCTCACGAACACCAGCTGATTGAGAAGACAAATCTCTAGTTTTCTTGTAATAGTTAATGAATCTGTTGAATTCAACCGAAACCATTTTCTTGATCACTTCTTCTTTCGTCAAGTCCTTCATGACTTCAAAAATAGCAGGAAGATAGGTGTCGATATCGTGATCAACCTCTACATCTTTGATTTTGTTTGCCAAGTGAAGCAATTGGATTTCGCAGATTTCAATTCCAGATGGGATTGTTTTTTCTTCGAATTTTTGCTTGATGATTCTTTCGATAGAAGAAATTTTACGCAATTCGCTTTTTGTTACGATTACGATAGAAGTTCCTAATTTTCCAGCACGACCAGTACGACCTGAACGGTGGTTATAGGTTTCAATTTCATCAGGAAGTTGATAATTTACAACGTGTGTAATGTTATCAACATCAATTCCACGAGCGGCAACATCAGTAGCAACTAGCATTTGGATTTGTCTTCCACGGAACGATTTCATTACTGAATCTCTCTGTGCTTGCGACAAATCTCCGTGCAAAGCTGCAGCACTGTATCCGTCTTCGATCAATTTTTCGGCAACCTGTTGTGTATCTCTTTTCGTACGACAGAAAACAACCGAGAAGATGTCTGGATTAGCATCGGCCAATCTTTTCAAAGCTTCATAACGGTCACGAGCGTTAACCAAATAAAATTCGTGGGAAACTGTTGCAGAACCTGAGTTTTTAGTTCCAACGGTAATTTCTAATGGGTCGTGCATGAATTGTTTTGCAATTCTAGCAACTTCTTGTGGCATGGTAGCCGAGAATAACCAAGTGCTTTTTTCGTCTGGAGACGTAGATAGGATGTTCACGATGTCTTCATAGAATCCCATGTTCAACATTTCATCCGCTTCATCAAGAATACAATAGTTGATTTGTGATATGTTCACCAAACCTCTGTTGATCATGTCCTGCATTCTACCCGGAGTTGCCACGATAATTTGTGCTCCTCTTTTAATGTCTCTTGCCTGTTCTGTGATACTTGCACCACCATAGACTGCTACTACGTTAATACCTTTTTCGTATTTAGAGTAGTTTTTAATCTCGTTAGTGATCTGCAAACAAAGTTCGCGTGTTGGAGATAAAATTAATGCTTGTGTATTCCTGTTGTTGGCATCAATTTTCTGAATTAGCGGAAAACCAAAAGCTGCCGTTTTCCCTGTCCCTGTTTGAGCCAACGCCACCATATCTGTGTCTTTTTCCAATAATAGGGGAATCGCTTTCTCCTGTACTTCGGTCGGATTCTCAAATCCTAGATCTAAAATCGCCTTCAGTAACGATTCACTCAATCCTAATTGTTCAAATTTATTCATATAGTATTTTAAAATATTTTGCAAAAGTACAGCTAATATTTGTGATTAACTAATGTGTATTTGAGATTTGATGTTTTATTAGTGTTTGATTATCAGAATTTTATATTTATGAATTGGGATTTTTAGATTTAGGAATTCAAAAAAGCGTCTCGATTTTATAGAATCATGACAAAAAAAGTATTTTTTTAAATTGTATTTAAAAACGAAATTAAATCCTTAACCGCTTTGGCTCTGTGGCTTATGGCGGATTTTTCTTCTAAAGAAAATTCAGCAAAAGTTTTATTATAACCTTCTGGTTGAAAGACAGGATCATAACCAAAACCGTTAGTTCCTTTTCTTTCCTCGATGATTTCGCCTTTGGCAATTCCGGTGAAAAGATGTTGTTGCTTGTTTATGTTTAAAGCTATAACGGTCTTGAAATGGGCTTTTCGGTCGGTTTTATTTGATAATTCGAGAAGAAGTTTATCAATATTATCGTCGTTGTTTTTGTGATTTCCTGCATAACGTGCAGAAAAAACGCCAGGTTCCCCATTGAGTGTGTCAACTTCCAGTCCGCTATCGTCTGCAAAGCAATCATAACCGTAATTTTCGGTAACGTAATTCGCTTTCAAGATTGCATTTCCTTCAATTGTTTCGGCGGTTTCGGGAATGTCTTCCATGCATCCAATATCTTCCAAACTCAATATCTGAATTGTATCTGGAAGAATACTTTGAATTTCAATGATTTTATTTTTATTGTTGGAGGCAAAGACGAGTTTCATAATTATATTTAAATAAGTTTCGACTGTAAATGTAAGAAGTTTACAAATTCAGTTCAAACCAAATATAAATTATTAAAAATTTTGATTTTATGCTTCGTCTTTCGTGGCTTTAATCAAACCTATTCCAGAAATAAAGAAAAGCAATCCTAAAACGCCATAGATTACCAAGCTTTTTACATCTCTTGTTGTACCGCTTGTATTGGCGAAAACAATTGCAGCATAAATTAAGCTGATAATTCCTAAAATAGTTAGTAGGGTTCCGAATATTCTTTTAACGTTCATAATGATTTTGTTTTAGGGTATAAAATTCAGATTAAATTTTTGATGATAAATTATAGAATTCAAGAATTACATTGTATAATTAGAGCATGTATTTTCTACGATTATTTCGTTAAGAAACTATTGTAATATGAAGGCATTCATTAAAGTAAGGTTTTATCCCGAAAAAACACTTCTTCATCACAAGTTAACATAATCATATCACAATAAAGCTTCAAATTATATTTTAGCCACTATTTTTGTTCTAGATAATTTAAGATACGATTACCTTAAAATCTAAACATTTAAATATTATTTTGATGGAGTCAATTATATTTGTCGGAAGTCTGCTGTTGATTTCTTTTTTAGTGTACCTATTCTTTTTTCGAAATAATAAAGAATTAGATAAGAAAAGTTATTATCTCAAGAGATTCCTTAGAAATAAAGAACAGTCCCTAAAACATATTAATCAAGTTGAGGCTTTGGTGGTTGAAAACAATGGTTCAAAACAAGCATTTCCCGATAAGGACATGACATTTTTTGAATATCTTGAAAGTTTAAAATCCAAATATGAAAATGATTATTCTGAAATAACACATCAAATATTAAGGAAAAACAGACTTTCTCATGCACAAAAACAAGAATACACTAAAAAACTGCTTCAACAAAGCGAGGATTTATACCTAATGGAAGTGGATTTGGGAATTTTGAAAAAGACTTGGAAAAATTCGGTTTCTTAAAATTCATCTTCTACTGAAAAGTATTTTTTCTATATAAGAAGCAAGTACTATTCCTAAAGTGTAAGCTAAAATGTCGCTCCATAAAAATCCTTGGCCTAAAACATAATGTCCGAAAAGTGTATTCCGTAATTCGTTGATCCATTCTGCATCATAAAGTTGAAGTAATTCAATGCAATAGCAAATTGATAAGGCTATGATTGCAGATTTTAACTTTTTTAAATGAATAAAAAGAAAACGAATTCCAAAATATACCATCACGGCATAAAATACATCTCCGACAAAAAAAGGTACAAAGGCGATTTTTCTAGAAATTATTCCAATTATAACGACTGTTAAGGTTATTATGAAATAGGAAATTCTACTTTCTTTCATTGTTTTAGCTAAAACGCAACCTTACATAAACGTGTTTGATGTTCCTTTTGTCAGATTCCCTTTCGTCGATTTCTAAAATATCGGTAAGCGATTTCAGCATCGGGGTTAGTTTTGCAAAACCGTAATTTCTAGGATCAAATTCAGGTTTTTTCTTTACGATTAGGTTTCCGACATCTCCTAAAAAGGCCCAACCGGCATCATCAGCAATGTCCTCAATGGTCGATTCTATCAATTCAATGATAGGTTCATCAATTTTGTTCAACGGTTTTTGAGCTACTTTTTCGGTGATTTTTGCGGTTACTTTCTCGGCTACTTTCTTGTTTTCGATACCTGCGGGAGCTTTTGGAGTTTTTTTCTTTACAGCTCCATCCAAAACTTCAATAAAAATAAATCGGTCACAGGCACTGATGAAGGGTTTTGGTGTTTTTTGTTCGCCAATTCCAATGACTTTCATGCCCGATTCCCGCAATCTGATGGCCAAACGTGTAAAATCGCTATCGCTTGAAACGATGCAGAAACCATCTAGTTTTCCAGAGTATAATAAATCCATCGCATCAATAATCAAAGCCGAATCCGAGGAGTTTTTTCCCATCGTGTAGCTGTACTGCTGGATAGGAGTGATGGCGTGTTCCAGCAAAACGCCTTTCCAACCGTTGGCATTCGGACGGGTCCAATCGGCATAAATCCTTTTGGTGGTTGGAGTTCCATATTTTGCAATTTCCTCCATCATTCCCTTTACATTGCTGTAGGGAACGTTGTCGGCATCAATCAATACGGCTAATTTGAGTTCTTTGGCGATTTGTGACATTTGCTAGATTTAAGTTGGATAAAAGTAGGCAAAAAAAGATACGCCTCAAAAATTATTTAAAGCCAGCCGTTCTCAAATGCTTTTGCAATTAGTTCCGAGACATTTCCAGAATAGGTCTTCTTGAAGATGTTTTTTCGATGCGTATCTACGGTGTGTTTGCTGATGTTTAGCAGATTTGCAATAGAATAACTGTTATGTCCTTGAATGATAAGTCGTAAAATTTCTTTTTCACGTTTGCTTAAAATTTCTTTGATTTCATTAAAATTGGAATTGGTCGGAACATTGTAGTATGAGGGTTCTCCATCTAATCCTAAAAAAGACAATCCAGAGGGTTGATTATTGGTTTTCAAATGAGTTATGTCTGTTTGAACACCAATCACTCTGATAACAGCACCTAGTTCATCAGTCTGAATGGTCACGGTTTGCATTAATATCCATTTATAAATACCTTCCGTTGTCTTCATTCTATAATCATAGCTAACTTTATATTTCAGCACTTGTTCGGGAGTTAGTTTCCTGAAAAATTCGGTAACTTTTTGTTCGTTTGCCAAAAAACGAATTTGGTCCTCGGGATGCATGTTTTCAAAAATATACTGTGGTGAAAAATCTTCCGGATTTTCTACTTTCATTACCTTTTTTACATTTTCACTGATGTACTCAAATCCAGCTTTGGCAGGGTTAAAAATGTAATAATAGTAATCTCCTACTTGAAAGATATTCAGCAATTTCTTGTGAATTTCTAATTCAAATTTTACATCCATTTCTTTTTCTTGGTAACGAGAAATCTCGTTCCAAGTTTTTTTCATGTCGTCAAATTGAAGTTTTTCCATAGGGGATAATGGAGTTTAATAATCCAAAAATACTAATTATTTGTATCGTAAAAATACCTATAAATAGTTATTTTTTTGTGTTTTTGAATTTTAGAAATTTGTATAAAAATAAAATACTGCAACATGATAAAATAAAGCATGTTCTGTATTAAGTAATCTTAAACAACTCAAAATGACAATAAAATGAAAACAAAACAACTTAAAGTAATCATGATGCTACTTGTTTTAGTAGTAACCAATGATATTTTTTCGCAAACAGAAAGCTCATTTGTACGTAAACAACCCTTAGGCAATCAGTTCGTCGGGAGAAGTAATGCAGGTTTAATAGAATTTAATAATCACCTATACATTTATGGAGGTTTTACTGGAGCAAATATCCAAGACTTTGCAAAATATAATCTCTCCAATAATGATTTAACAAAATTGGAGCAAATGCCCACTTCGGGCACAAATAAAAAAGGCAAGTCAACTTTTAAAGTAGATAATTATATGTATCATTTTGATGTTTATGGTACTGGAGTTTCTAGATATAATTTGCAATCAGATGTTTGGGAATACAATATTGTTAGTATGCCTCCTGTGGCTTTCACAGCCGAGTCAGGTTTTGTCATTGGAGCTACTGTATATCTAACAACAAGCTACACGGGAAGTAATGCCTTTTGGGCATTCGATACCGAAAGTTTAACATGGGCACAAAAAGCAGATTATCCTGATGCAAGCGGAAAACGTGGAACTTTTGCTTTTACAGTTAACGGTAAAGGATATTATGGAGGAGGTAGAAATTATCAAACAGATGGCTGTACTACTAATTCACAACAACCTGGATGTTATTTTAATTATTTCTATGAATATGATCCAGAAACTAATGTTTGGGAACAAAAAGCTAATATGCCTCTTTCACTCGTTGGAGGTGTTGCTGTTGGAGTAGAAGGTAAAGGTTATGTAGGCTTAGGAACTAGAAATGATCCAGCATCACCTTACAATCAAGGAATAAATACGAACATTTGGTATGAATATAATCCGACAACTGATATTTGGACAGCCAAACAAAATTTCATGAATAGTGATTCTACTTCAGATTTTTATACGAGTATAAGTGAAGCCTCTATAACGGCTGTAGGTTCAGATATTTATGTATTTGGAGGGCATGTTCGATATTTTAGCTCTACTTATCTCAGTAATGATAATTTATATAAATATAACACATTGACAGATGAATGGACTTCAGTAGATGAAGAATTAGGTGGAAATCGTAAAGAAGCGATGGGGGTTTTTGTCAATGGAAAATTGTATGCAGGTGGAGGTCAAGATGGTGAGGAAACATCAGATTTTCATGAATACGACCCACAAAATGATTCTTGGCAACAAAAAGCTAGTTTTCCTATAAAATTTAGCAATGTTGGTGCAACAAGTATTGGAAATAAAGGCTATTTCATAGGTGGATACCAACGTGTAGGCCCTACAGGTAGTTCACTTTATACAAGTAAGTTTTTCGAATATGACGCTTCAAGCGATGTTTGGACAGAAAAAGAAAATTATCCGGGAGGCTCAAGAAGGTCTTTAGTGGTTGAAAATTACAACGATGAAGTTTATGCAGGTTTTGGCTTTAATGGAAGCGGAGGTTTTGTGCAAGGATTTTATAAATATAATCCAACTTCAGATACTTGGACACCTTTAGCTCTTCCTTCTTTTAATATTTCATATTCAAGTGGTTTTCACGCAAACAGTTTTGTGGCTGGCGATTATTTATATTTAATTGTAAACGGTGGTTCAGAAGGCATAAAAAAATACTCTTTTCAGAATAATGTATGGACAGATATTGCTATTGATTTGTACCAACATTTAAACAATCAATATGTTAATATGGCGTTTTCTTATGAAGGCAAAGGATATTTAGTTTTTAATGAAACATCAGATTCAATGAAAAAACTAATGGCGTTTAATACTGAAGACAACACCCTCTCATTTGTTTCGAAAATCCCTTTTTATGCTTCAAATCAGGTAATTGTAAAAGGTGATGATGGAGTTTTCTTTGCTTTCGGTGAGACGACTCTAGGAGATATAACAGGATACCAACATTCTAATCAATTATGGAAATGGATACCAAATCCTGAAATTTCAACCGAAACAGGAATTTATTTCGTTCAAAATAACACTTCTTCTTGCGGAATTACATTTTTGCAAGACCAGCATACTGTTGTAACCGATAATTCAGGTGATTTGTTTTTAAAATTGCAAGGAGGAACTCAAGGAAATGCAGTTTGCATCGAAGTGAATTCTATCAATGGCAATTATCGTGAACTTATTGGCGATTTTGGAGAAGGGACAACAACGGCTTTGTATGCAAACAAAAGTTTTTTGCAAAAATCAAGTCAGATTAATTCAGGAAATACAGTAAGATTATATTTTACAGATGAAGAATTAGAAGATTTTGTGACTTCTTTTAACACCACATATAACGAAACTAAAACCATTAACGATATAAAAATTATTAGTCATTATGATTCGAACAATGCTTTAAATGCAGATCACAATCCTTTAAATAATCTATTTTTTGCTACTAGTAATCCTACTCAAAGCTTATACAAAATTTTTAGCCCAACCATTGGTGATTATTCAAACGGAAAATATTTAGAAGCTCTTGCTAATACTGAAAATTCTTATTTATTAAAAGAAGTCTATGTGGTTTTGTTCTCCAATAATAATCTATCAGTAAATAATTTAAAATCTGATAAAATAAAAATCTATCCAAACCCTGTTTCAGACATGTTGTTCATCAAAATGGAAAATTTTGAATCTCTAACCCTTTTGGATTTATCGGGTAAACAATTATTAAAGCAAAACGAAAAAGCTGTTGATTTATCAGGTCTATCTTCCGGTATTTATGTCATCAACTTGGTTGATACAAATGGAAATAAATATATTGAGAAAGTCATAAAACAATAATCTCTTTTCGATAAATTTACAATGCAAACCAGTAGTAGAAAAATTTAGTACTGATTTGCATTTTTTTTTATCATCAAACTAAAAGACCGCCACAACTTGAGAAGCTTTTACATTATAAAATAAATTTTCCATTCCCATCCCATAATTATTTTTAAATCCTTATTTTTGCCACGTTTTTTAACACACAAAACAATGGTAAAAGATTTATTCGAAAGAATTCAAAACAATAAAGGTCCTTTAGGAAAATGGGCCTCACAAGCCGAAGGTTACTTTGTTTTTCCAAAACTAGAAGGAGAACTTGGACCAAGAATGCAATTTCAAGGAAAAAATATTTTAAACTGGAGTTTGAACGACTACTTGGGATTGGCAAATCACCCAGAAGTTCGTAAAGCCGATACAGAAGCTGCTGCTCAATATGGCGCGGCTTACCCAATGGGAGCCAGAATGATGTCCGGTCATACTTCGGCCCATGAACAATTAGAAAACGAATTGGCTGCTTTCGTAATGAAAGAATCTGCTTATTTATTAAATTTTGGCTACCAAGGAATAATGTCTTGTATTGACGCTTTGGTGACTAAAAATGACATTATTGTTTATGATGTTGATGCACATGCTTGTATTATCGATGGTGTTCGTTTGCACATGGGTAAACGTTTTACATACCGTCACAACGATTTGGAAAGCATGGAGAAAAATCTTCAACGTGCTACTAAAATGGCAATGGAAACGGGTGGTGGAATCCTTTTTATCACCGAAGGAGTTTTTGGAATGCGTGGTCAACAAGGAAAATTGAAAGAGATTGTGGCCATGAAAGAGAAATACAATTTCCGCTTATTGGTTGATGATGCTCACGGATTTGGAACATTAGGAAAAACGGGAGCTGGAGCAGGTGAGGAGCAAGGTTGTCAAGATGGAATTGATGTTTACTTTTCAACATTTGCAAAATCTATGGCAAGTATTGGAGCATTTCTGGCTGCCGATAAAGATATAATTGATTATTTGAAATACAATCTTCGTTCTCAGATGTTTGCAAAATCACTTCCGATGATTCAAACAATTGGTGCTTTGAAACGTTTAGAATTATTAAGAAATCATCCAGAGTTAAAAGATAAGCTTTGGGAAAACGTAAACGCTTTACAGTCTGGATTAAGAGATAGAAATTTTAATATTGGTGATACAAATACTTGTGTAACACCTGTTTATTTAGAAGGAAGCGTTCCGGAAGCAATGGTTATGGTAAACGATTTAAGAGAAAATTACGGTATTTTCTTATCCATTGTAATTTATCCGGTTATTCCAAAAGGAATTATCTTGTTGCGAATGATTCCTACAACTTCACATACTTTGTCTGATATTGATGAGACATTAACTGCATTTGAAGCCATTCGTGAGAAACTAGAAAATGGTACTTATAAGAAGATTGCCAATGCGACTAAAGTTGACTTAGATGCATAATTTTCAAGTTAAAACAATAACACAAAAACCATTCATTAATTTGAGTGGTTTTTTTGTATATTTATAATTCAAAATTCTAATAGGATGAAAAAGTCAGTTTTAGCATTTGCTGTAGTGCTTGTTATGATGGTTTCTTGTAAAAAAGAAGCCAAGGAAGAAGTGGTTATGCCAACCGTTCAGGACGAAATGCCGGTTGAAGAATCAGCTGTTATGGAATGTTATTCAGCTATCATAAAAAAAGATACGATTTCGTTGAATTTGACTGTAAAGGATAGCAGTCTTGAGCAAGGCGAACTGCATTATAATTTCTTCGAAAAAGATAAGAATCAAGGAACACTTACTGGAACATTTAAGGGAGATACACTTTTTGCAGACTACACTTTTATGTCCGAAGGCAAATCTTCTGTTCGAGAAGTGGTTTTCCTTAAAAAAGGCAACATCTTTATAGAAGGTTATGGAGATGTTGAAGAAAAAGATGGAAAAACTGTTTTCAAGGATAAAAAGAAATTATTTTTTGACAGCAAGATTGTTTTATCCAAAACGGATTGTAAGTAAAAACGGATTATATTTAAACATAAATTGCACTAATTTCTACAAATCTATTCGTGGAAATTAGTGCAATTTGTGTTTATTATTTATGAATTAAGAAGTAATTATTTTTTTAATTACCCTCAATTTGTGGGTGTGTCGATTGGTTTCTGAATTAAAAATTCCAAGATGATCCAATCTGTCGATCCTTACTTTTCCACTTGCGTGAATGATATAATTGTCGTCCATAATTATTCCAACGTGGATGATTTTTCCTTCTTCATTATCAAAAAAAGCCAAATCGCCAGGCTCGCTTTCTTCAATAAAACTTAAAGCTTCACCTTGTGTTGCCTGTTGTGAGGCATCTCTTAAAAGCTTGTGTCCGTTGAGTTTGTAAACCATCTGTGTAAATCCAGAACAATCAATGCCAAAAGGTGTTTTACCGCCCCATAAATAAGGAGCATTCATATACATAAAAGCTGTATTTACCAGATTTGATTTTGGTTTGATGCCACTAATCTTCATTCCTTCAAAATCAAAATTTTCCTTATTGATTTCAGTATGATTCAGAAATGACAAAGAGGAACCAAGTGGAATTGGCATCAACAGATTATTTGGGGCAGAAACATATTCTACCAAATCTGAATTCAAGATGATGGCATCTGTAGAAAGCTGATTGTATTCAGCTTCGGAAATAGGTTGGTATTGTTTGGTGTCTATCCAACCTTCATATTCATCAAATTGAAGTTTGATTTTTGTCCATTGCTTCTCCTGTTCCAATACTTTAAAATGTTCGCCAAATAAAACTTGGGAAACGATTTCGCTTCTATCGCTAGCTTCAGCTCTTAATGGGATGTTGGCCAGATTACAAATTCCGAACATTCAGTTTTCTTTAAAGTATAAATGATGAATTCTAAATTTTAAAATGAAATTAATCATTTAAAATCTAAAATTCACCATTCAAAGATATAAAAATTTTATGCTCTTTCGATAACAATTGCAGAAGCACCACCACCTCCGTTGCAAATTGCTGCGGCACCAATCTTGGCATTGTTTTGTTCCAATACATTAATCAGTGTAACAATGATTCTAACTCCCGAACATCCAAGAGGATGCCCTAAAGAAACAGCTCCACCATTAACGTTTACTTTAGCATTGTCAAGGCCTAAAATTTTTGAATTTGCTAATCCAACAACTGCGAAAGCTTCATTAAATTCAAAAAAGTCAACATCGCTGATGCTAATTCCAGCCTTGTCTAAAGCTTTAGGTAACGCTTTTGCAGGAGAAGTTGTGAACCATTTTGGCTCTTGTGCTGCATCTGCATAGCTTTTAATATAAGCCAAAGGTTTTAAGCCTAAAGCCAAAGCTTTTTCTTCGCTCATTAAAACTACAGCGGCAGCTCCATCATTAATTGTTGATGCATTTGCGGCAGTAACCGTTCCATCTTTTGTGAAAACTGGATTTAGAGCCGGAATCTTGTCTAGTTTTACATTTGTATATTCTTCGTCTTTGGTAACCATAATCGGATCGCCTTTTCTTTGCGGAACAGCAACCGGAACGATTTCATTGTCAAATTTTCCAGCATCCCATGCTTTTGCAGAACGCTCGTAGGATTGAATTGCAAAATTATCCTGTTCTTCTCTTGATATTTTATATTCGGTTGCACATAAATCGGCAGAAACTCCCATTGCATTATTGTCATAAGCATCTGTCAGTCCGTCTTTTTGCATGCCGTCAATCATCGAAGCTGGACCGAATTTATATCCATTTCTAAGGTGAACATAATGCGGGATCAAACTCATGTTTTCCATACCACCAGCAACTATAATTTCGGCATCTCCAGCCATAATAGCTTGAGCACCTTGCATTACGGCTTTCATTCCAGAAGCACAAACTTTATTGATAGTTGTTGCGATAACCGTGTTAGGTAAACCGGCCAAAAGAGCTGCCTGTCTTGCTGGAGCCTGACCAACACCTGCTTGAACAACATTCCCCATCAAAACTTCATCAACAGAATTTGGGTCTAAATTTATTTTTTCTAAAGCACCTTTTATAGCTACAGCACCTAATTGTGGAGCTGTAACAGTAGATAAAGCACCCATAAAACTTCCAATTGGCGTTCTTACTGCCGAAACGATTACAACTTTTTTATTCATAACAGGTTGATTGTTTGTTTAAGTTGCGAATTTAATCAATTTTTTAGTATTTATAAACGTGTTATTAAATTTACTTCAAAAAAAAGTTGATTTTTGTAGTAAATATAGATTTTAAGAGAATGCTATTGTAAAAAGCAGAAACATCTCTAGAAAACGTAATCTTTACAATAATTTTCATTAAAATTATTCAAAGACAATTGAATTCGGAAAGCTGCATATCAATATGCAAATAGTATTCTATTGATTGTGAGGAGTTTTATAGAGAATGAGAAAAAGTTGTAAAAAAAAACGTTTTTTTAGTTGTAAAATATAGAATGATACCCTACATTTGCAACCGCTTAAAAGATATACGTTCATTGAGCATTGGAGAGTTGCCTGAGTGGCCGAAAGGACATGTTTGCTAAACATGCGTATGGGAAACTGTACCAAGGGTTCGAATCCCTTACTCTCCGCTTTTTTGCATCTCGGGGTGTAGCGTAGCCCGGTTATCGCGCCTGCTTTGGGAGCAGGAGGCCGCAGGTTCGAATCCTGCCACCCCGACAAAACAAACTTTTTCCATTTAAGTTTTAAAAGAAAAATGGAGGCATAGCTCAGCTGGATAGAGCACCTGCCTTCTAAGCAGGCGGTCGAAGGTTCGAATCCTTCTGCCTTCACAAAAACCTCACTAGAAATAGTGAGGTTTTTTGTTTTACAAAGCTTTTATTTAAAAAAAAACTACTGGACTGCAGTAGTTTTAATTTGGATTACTTTTTGTCAATATAAGTTTTATTACCGTTTGAATTGATGTAGTACCTTCCACCTTTTGGTCCGGTATAAACCTTTTTTCCATTATAGGTTCCGGTTACTTTGTCTTTGTTGGCTGCATTTGCTTTTTTCTCTACCGCAGTTTCTTTTGCCACTTTTACATCTTTCTTGACGATTTCCTTTTTAGTTTGAGCATCCTTCTTTGCCTCTTTTGCCGTTTTGTCAGCTTCCGACTTGATTTCCTTTTTTGCTTTTGAAGCATCTTTTTTAATTTCGGCACTTTCTTGTTTTGCTTTCGATTTTACTTTTTTTACTTCTTGGGCATTTGTAAATACAGTAATAAACAACGCTATACAAATTACTAATAACTTTTTCATGATTTTTTAAATTTAATTGTTTTGTAAGAACTAAATTAGTGAAATAATTAATAGCATCAATCAAAATTATGAAATGCTATAACAATGCCTATTTATGAAATACATCTGCCTACTAGCTCTTGCACTATTATCTAACACATGCAAGAAAACTGAAACGATTGATTTTTCTCGAAATGATTCCACAAAAAAAGAATCAATTACAGAAAATATTCCGAACGATAAAAAAATAGAAAATGTAGTTTTAGAGGACACGGCATTTGTTAATCTAAAAGAATATAGCAAAGATTTTGTTTATGATATGAAATATGCAACCGAAGATAATTTCCTGAAGGCAAAAGTGTATGATTGTGCAGAATGCTACTTGCGACTAAAAACCGTTAGAGCACTCGTTGAAGCAAACAAAAGTTTTATGGAGCAAGGCTATCGAATTAAATTATATGATTGCTACAGGCCATTGGATATCCAAAAAAGGATGTGGAAAATAGTTTCGAACCCCAAATATGTTGCCGATCCAGCAAAAGGGTCAATTCACAATAGGGGTGGAGCCGTAGATATAACCTTGGTGGATTCTGATGGAAAGGAATTGGATATGGGAACCACTTTTGATCATTTCGGAATAGAGGCGAGCCATAACTATCAAAAACTGGATAAAAAGGTTATCCAAAACAGAAAAATATTAAAGGAAACGATGCAAAAACACAACTTCAAGATTTTTGAATCGGAGTGGTGGCATTATAATTTAAATAACGCTTCGACTGATAAATTATCGAATTTTAAATGGAAATGCGATTAGTTGTTTTCGATGCATTTTATATAATCGATAAAGTAATTTTCAGGATAATAGGTTTGGTTCATTAATTCGGATACAAGTTCTTTTTTGAAGATGTAATCCTGGACATCTGTCGCTGATTTGATGCGTATTAAAGAAACTGGAGACGATTTTAAATCTTCAAAAGAACCTTTCAAGAACATAAAATCACCGGTTAAAATTCTAGTATTCTTTTTTTCTTCTTCCACACGAACCATATTTCCGCAGGTTTCATTTTCGGTATGAACAAGCGTAATTATTTTTCCATTGACCAACTGAAGGTAAATTTTTGAATTGGCATCAAAACAAACAGCCTTAATAAAATCAGAACTCTTGTTTACCGTTTGAACTTTTAGATAGGGAGTTCCATCAACATTTACCAACGAAAAGAAAATATAAGTGGAGTTTCCCGCAAAGATGCGTTCGTGAACTAAATAGTCCTTCGTGGCTTTATAAGCTCCGATTGTATCCACAACATTAGTGCTGTAATCACAATCTTTTTGGGCGAAAGCCGTAAATTGAAAAAAGATAAAAAGGGTAAGTAATAGGGATTTCATTATTGATTTATTTTGGTGCAAATTAAAACTATTTTATCGTTATTCATATCAGTTGTAAAAAAACAATACTGATTTCCTCCGTCTTTTATTTTCCATTTTTTGCGAGTGGTTTCAACCGTTTCGGGAAAATTTCGGGTGGTGATATTGAATTTCTTGTTTTCAAAAATTTCCTTCATATTATTTTTATTGTAAGCAAACCTATCTTCAATTGCAAAAACTCTTCCAGGAAAGGCAATCAGTTCGCTTGAAGTGTAAAGATGTGAATGCTGATGGAGTTTATCCACCTTAAATTGATTGCAAATAGCATCAAAACCGCCCGATTTCATTATGGCACTATTCGGTTCGTAAAGATATTTCTTTGGTAAATCGTAAATAGGATCAGTATTTTCATCTAAAGCAAAATCGAAAATTTCAGTCTGTTTTGATAGATTAATGGTTTTAATAGAAATACTTCCATTATATGATTTATGAATTTCCCACAGTAATTCCTTTACTTCATTTTCAACTGCAACAATGTGTATTGTTTTTACATTTTTTAATTCTGATAATCCGGCCGAAATATCCAATATTGGAGCCGTTTTTATTAGGATTTTTTGAGAATAGGAAAAGTATAAATCAAGCAATTCAGGAACGTTTGGAAGGCAGTCTTTTAACATAAAAACCTTTCCTTTTGCATCATTTCTTCTGGATGGGTCAATATAAATCCAGTCGAATTTGGTGTTCAAGTTTTGTAAGACATCCAAGCTGTCGCCAGAAAGGCATTCGATATTTTCAATCTTTAATTTTTCAAAATTATGCTTTACAATTTCTGAAAGCTGTTCGTTAATTTCGCAATGAATAACTTTGTTTATCTGTTTTGAAAGATAATAATCATCAACGCCAAAACCGCCTGTCAAGTCAATCAGGCTTTCGCCAGAAACCAATGTCGATTTATAGAAAGCTGTTTTTTCTGAAGAAGTTTGCTCTACAGAAATTTTCGAAGGATAAATAATATTTTTAGTTGAAAACCAAGTGGGAAGCTTGTCTTTTGCTTTCGTTTTGGCAGAAATCTGATTTAAAATTTCCGTCCAATTGAATTCGGGAAACGGATTTTTTTGCAAAGCAAGTTTGGAAACATCTTTACCAATATTTTCATTGATAAATTCCTGTATTTCAGTATCTACTATCGAAAAATTCAAATCAGATATTTTTGGTAAGAATCTTTATTACTTTGTTTTCTGGAAAAAATTCTTTCCCTACAACTTTTAAAATTGTATAGATTGGAACGGCCAAGATCATTCCAAGAATTCCCGACATAAATCCTGCAATCAAGATTACCAGAAAAATTTCTAGCGGATGAGAATTGACACTGCTAGAAAAAATCAAAGGCTGGGAAACATTATTATCAATTACTTGAACGATCCAAAAACCTATTAAAATATAAATTGTAAGTGGTAGGATTTCCGTTTGAAAGTCGCTTCCTAGATTGCTAATCATTGTTAGAACCGCAGCCAAAACCGAACCAATCAAAGGACCGATATACGGGATAATATTTAAAATGGCACATAGGAATGCAATGATCAAAGCGTTTTCGATTCCAAAAATTAATAGAACAACCAGATACAAAACGAAGACAATCGATAATTGCAAAAGCAAACCAATAAAGTATCTCGAAAGCAAGATGTTGATTTTTTCTAGTGAATTTAGAATTTTATCCTCCTGACTGTCAGGTAGTATTTTTTTTGCACCAACAATAAACATCACTCTGTCCTTCAAAAAGAAAAAAGTAATGAATAAAACGGAAGCCAAACCCATTCCGAAACTACTGATAGTTCCAAGAATTGAATTCAAAAAGTTAGGGATAAAATTGAAATTTACCTTTGATGAAATATTAGCTTCCTTCAGCATTTGAGCTGAATCAATGTTATGATAGTCTAAAAAAGCAGTTATTTGGTTGGTAAGTTGAGTTATATTTTTTTCGATTTCTGTTGTATTCAAAAGCGAAAGACTTTGGCTTTGTGATGAAATAAGGGGAACAAACATCATGATAAACCCAGCAATTATCAAAATAAAAATAAAAAGGGTGGCGATTGTTCCAAAAAGATTATTGAATTTCAGCCGTCTTTTAAAGAAGTTTAAAATAGGATTTCCGATTAATGTAAGAATCAGAGCAACAACAAGATATATTATTACAACTTGTATTTGAAATAAAAAATAAAGAATCAATGCAACGATAACAATCGTGGCTAGGGCTCTTAAAATTCCATCTGAAATTGTTTTAGATGTTATCATATTTGAATTAATTATTGAAAATATAGTTGATGATATTGGCTCCCATTTTTAGTGCTTTTTGACGGACTTCAACAGGGTCGTTATTAACTTCTGGATCTTCCCAGCCGTCACCCAAATCAGTTTCATAAGTATATAAAAGGACTAATCTGTTTTCGATAAAAATCCCAAAAGCCTGTGGACGTTTTCCATCATGCTCATGAATTTTTGGAATTCCAGCAGGAAAAGAATACGGTTTTTGAAAAATGACATGATTGGCAGGGATTTCTACGAGTTCATTATTTGGAAATACTTTCTTGATTTCTTTACGGATGTATTGGTCCAAACCATAATTATCGTCAATATGCAAAAAACCGCCCGAAACCATATAATTTCTCAAATTCGTTACGTCATTATCATTGAAAACCACATTTCCATGGCCTGTCAAATGGACATAAGGATAGGAGAGTAAATCTGGGCTTCCAGGTTCTACAGTCGCTGGTTTTTGCTTGATTTTGGTATTGATATTCTGATTGCAAAACTTTATCAGATTTGGCAAAGAAGTCGGATTTGCATACCAATCGCCACCTCCGTTGTATTTTAGAAGTGCAATTTCCTGCGAAAATCCAAATGTGGAAACTAATAAAAATATGACAAAGTTTATTTTTTTCATTAAAAATAATGATTTTAGTTTTTGATGATTTTTGTGAATTGAATATTTTCTTCGGAATATATTTTTATAAGATAAACACCAGAACTAACATCCGATAAATCGACAAAAAGCTTGTTTGAAGAGTTGGTATTAGTAATTATTTTTTGTCCAAGTGAATTGTAGATTTCAATTAAAGAGATAGTGCTTTCAGCTTCTACATTCAAAGTGTTTTTTACTGGATTTGGATAAAATTTCACATTTTTCAGGGCATAGTTATTTATGCCTAAAGCAGAATAAACCGTTACAGCAAGCCTATTAGAAACTGGATTTGGATTTCGGGCCAAACTCTCACAACCAGCTTCGTTAGTTTGGGAAGCATAGTAGGTAACGTTTTCTTGCAAAGGCGTTGTGTTTGGAAGCAAATTCCCTTCAAATGCGTCGTCATACCATTGAATATTTTCACCAATCACCTCTAAATCTTGTAAAGTTTCACCAGGCATAAAACCTTGAGAAGCCAATCCTTGAGGTGCACTTGGTGGTTCTGAAGCAGAAATAGTAAATGAGAAAACATAATAGCATATTGAGTTAAAGTTCTCAATCCTCATATAAATTACTTCGTCCTCGACAAAAGTATAAGTTTCTGGAAATTGAATTTCACCACTTAACTCTTCAGCACCAGTTTGAGTTTGATGATAGGTAATAATGTAATCATCAGGATTCAAGCTATTTAGAACAGTTGAAGAATTTGTAGTCAAATCAACAGTAAATGGAGCATTTTCAGAGCAAATTACCAAATCAACAGGGTTTGAAAATCCTGGAGTTGGCTCAAAGTTGATGTCCAAACTCGAAGAAAAGTCAATCTGCGAACCATCACATTTATTGATACTCCTGGTAACGGTGATCGTATCGCCATCTTCAGGACAAATAGTAAGCGAATTTTGAGTTTCATTTGGCAGAGTAGCTCCATTCAAAGACCAAATAAAACTATTTGTCAAGGAACTTCCAGAAGGAGAAAATCGCCAAGCTTCGTTTGTAGTAATCCAGTTTCCTGTATTTCTACCTGTTGGTACAACAGCATTTGTACCTGCTTGATTTTGAATGCCTATTAATCCATTTCCAAAATTAGCACTTGTGCATGATGTTCTTTTTTTGACATAAACGTCAATTATATTCGTGGTTTCATAGAGAGCAATTTGATAAGTTTGAAGACCAGACGAACTACATTGATAAAGAGGTAGTTCATTATAATTAATTACAAAAACCCTATTCGGAGCTATTCCAGTTGTATAATAATTTATATTTTGAACAGTAAAATTTGAACTGGCTGTAATATCTGTATCTTGATATACTCCATAGATTGCATTCTTGATTGGGAAATTAACATTAGGAATTTGAGCAGTAAAAGCATAAGGACATTCTGTACTTGTCTGATTAAATGCCACAACTCCATTAGAACCAATTGCTGTATTTTGATATACATTACCATAGAAGCAAAATGAAAAGGGTAAAGATACAGGGGTAAATTGATCATCAAGACTTATATCAATCAAGGTTCCACCAGTAAAACTAAATAATGGATTGTAATTAATACTTGCAACACTGTATTGAGATGTGCTTTTCAAATCAAGATAATTTGTAGTAAGCTGAAAACAGTCGCCAGCATTACAAAGAGCTGTCGGAGTATCAATGTTTAAAAATATTAGATCTTGTTGAGCACTAGCACTAGAAACAACGAAAAACAGTAAAAAAAGTAGTGTTTTTTTCATAATTTAGATTTACTTAAATAATAATTTAATATAGTTTTAATTGTGTTATTCATTTACAAAAACAACACTATGGCAAGCCACAACAGCCGCTGTTTCAGTTCGTAATCTTGTATTTCCCAAAGATACAGGAATGTAATTGTTTTCTAATGCCATTTTTATTTCTTTATCAGAAAAATCGCCTTCAGGCCCAATTAGGATGGTGACATTTTCTTTTGGCTTTAAAACATCCTTCAACGATTTTTTATGGGTTTCCTCACAATGAGCAATCAAATTTAGGCCTTCATTTTTGATTTTTATAAAATCTTTAAACGAAATTGGTTCGTTTAATTTCGGAAGATAATATTGCAAGGATTGTTTCATTGCCGATTGGATGATCTTGTCGAAACGATCGGTTTTTATAAATTTTCTTTCCGAATGGTCACAGATTACAGGTGTAATTTCGGATATACCCATTTCGGTTGCTTTCTCCAAAAACCATTCATAGCGGTCGTTCATTTTTGTTGGAGCAACGGCCAAATGCAAATGATATTTCAAGGGTTCGCTTTTTTCAAATGAAACCATTTTAACCGAACATTTAGTATCCATTGCAATAACAATTTCAGTTTTAAATAAAAAACCTAAACCGTTGGTAACAAATAAAATATCACCTTGTTTTTTACGCATTACTTTCACAATGTGTTTGCTTTCTTCTTTGTCAAAAATAAAACTTTCAGTAGCTTCAGTAATCGTCGGATTGTAAAATAATTGCATAGTTTTTTAGAATTGTATTCTCGCTTTAGAAACTACCGTAGCGTCTTCGAAAGTTTCGGCTAGGAATTTTTGATACCCTACAATTCCAATCATTGCAGCGTTATCGGTTGTGTATTCAAATTTTGGAACAAAGGTTTTCCATCCGTATCTTTTTTCAGCTTCTTTCAAAGTCGTCCTGATGCCAGAATTTGCCGAAACACCTCCGCCAATTGCAATCTGTTTGATTCCGGTTTCCTTGACAGCCAATTTCAATTTATCCATCAAAATCTCAATAATCGTATGTTGGATTGATGCACAAATGTCATTGATGTTTTCTGATATAAAATCGGGATTTTCGGCTACTTTTTTTTGTATGAAATACAAGATGGCGGTTTTCAATCCGGAAAAACTGAAATCCAAACCGGGAACTTTTGGTTTTGTAAAAGCAAAAGCTTTTGGGTTTCCAAGTTGTGCATATTTATCCACCAAAGGACCTCCGGGATAAGGCAATCCAAGTATTTTTGCACTCTTGTCAAATGCCTCTCCAACAGCATCATCGGTAGTTTCCCCGATAATTTCCATATCAAAAAAATGATTCACTTTCACGATTTGAGTATGTCCGCCAGAAATCGTCAAGGCAAGAAAAGGAAAAGTGGGTTTGTCAAATCCTTCTTCATCGATGTAATGAGCTAAAATATGAGCATGCATATGGTTTACAGCAATCAACGGAATGTTTAAAGCCAAGGACAAAGACTTTGCAAACGAACTTCCCACCAAAAGCGACCCCATCAACCCTGGACCTTGGGTGAAGGCAATTGCCGAAAGTTCTTCTTTTGTTATGTTGGCTTTTTTTAGTGCGGCATTAATTACGGGAACAATATTTTGCTGATGGGCTCTTGAAGCAAGTTCAGGAACAACACCTCCAAATTCGTTGTGAATCAGCTGATTTGCCACGACATTCGAAAGTACTTTGTCATCTTTCAATACAGCAGCGGCGGTATCATCACAGGAACTTTCAATTGCTAATATAAAAACAGGCTTTTGAGGCATAATAAAGGGCACGAATTTTGAGTTATATTTGACAATTAGATGCAAAAATTCTCTAATTTTACATCGATTACAAAAATAGAGATTTTTATCGAAGCTTCTCCATTTCCCTACTCAAAATAAATTTTTTGGAAAAAGTAACAAAGGTATCAAGATTTAGAAGGATCAAGAAAATAGTATTTCGAGTTTTACTCGGATTGATATTGTTTTTGTTGCTTTCCGGTATCTTGCTTTCATTGCCTGTAGTTCAAACAAAAATCGGGAATTATGTTACCAATATGCTCAATGAAGATTATGGGACGGATATAAACGTAGAGCAGGTTGCCGTTTCTATTTTTGGAGGGGTAAAGTTGAAAACCGTAATGATCAGAGACCATCACAAGGATACTCTTATTTATGCCAACCGAATCAAAACCAATATTTTAGACATCAGTAAAATGATAGAGGGTGATTTGCTTTTTGGTGACATCCGACTAGACGGATTGGTTTTTAACCTTAAAAACTACAAAGGCGAAAAAGACACCAACCTCGATCGGTTTATTGATCTTTTTGATGATGGAAAACCATCGACTTCCAAGAAAAAATTTCTGCTTCAAGCGAAAAATGCTTATTTCACCAACAGCCGTTTTATGGTTATTGATGAAAATATCAAAGACCCAAAAAGCGTTGATTTCACCAAATTAAATGCTTCCTTAAACAATTTCAAGATATACGGTCCCGATGTTTCGGCCAAAATCAACAAAATGTCATTCAAGGACCATCGAGGTCTGTTTGTTGAAAATTTGAGTTCAAAATTCAGCTATTCCAAAACCAGTATTGTTCTGGAAGATTTGGATTTAACCACAAAAGAGTCCTTTTTTAAAGGAAAAGTGGTTTTAAAATACAATCGTGAAGATTTTAAAGATTTCAACAACCGTGTGGTTTTTGATGTAAAAATTGATGAATCTACACTTGCTACAAACGATATCCGATATTTTTATGACGAATTAGGAAAAAATCAGAAATTTGATTTGAAGGCAAAAATCGATGGAACGCTTAATGATCTTACTTTCAAAAATTTAAAGCTGGTTGATGAAAAAAATTCGCAAATTATTGGAAATGTAAATTTCAAAAACCTTTTAGGGAAAGGAGGACAGGAATTTTATATGAAAGGTGATTTTTATAAAGTAAGTTCCAATTATGACGATTTGGTTGCTTTATTGCCAAATGTTCTTGGGAATAAATTACCCACGTCGCTTGAGAATCTCGGACAGTTCAATTTGGTTGGAACGGCTGAAATTACAAAGAAAACCATCACGACCGATTTTTTCATGTCAACCGCTATCGGGAATATCAAATCGAATTTAGAAATGACCGATATCGATAATATTGATAATGCTTCCTATATTGGAAATGTAGAGTTGGACAATTTTAATATTGGAAAATTCCTTGACGAAAAAGAAATAGGAAAAGCAAGCCTGAATCTTGATGTGGATGGAAAAGGATTCACCAAGAAATATCTGAACACAGTTGTTAGCGGAAAGATTTCCAAGCTTAATTATAACAAATATACCTACACCAATATAAATGTTGACGGAAATTTCAAGAACCCTATTTTTAAGGGACGATTAAACATAAACGACCCAAATTTGTTGATGGATTTTGATGGTTTGGTGGATTTGAGCAAAAAAGATCTACGCTATGATTTTCATACCAAAATTGATTATGCCGATTTAAAGAAGTTGAATTTTATGAAAGATTCAATCTCGGTTTTCAGAGGCGATATCGTGATGAATATTTCTGGAAACAACATTGATGATCTTGAGGGAATTGTGAAAATTTCTCAAACTGCCTATAACAATCAAAAAGACAATTACATTTTTGATGATTTTACTCTCGAATCTTCTTTTGATGCCAATCGCGAACGAACCATCACCATAAATTCTCCGGATATTATCGAAGGAAAATTGGTTGGAAAATTCAAATTCAACCAGCTGTTCAAAATGGCTCAAAATGCAGCGGGAAGTTTATACGCCAATTATGAACCGCATAAAGTTTCAAAAGGACAATATCTCAAGTTCAATTTCAGTGTTTACAATAAGATCATTGAAATCTTCTACCCAGGAATTGAAATTGGTGCCAATACATTCATTCGGGGAAGCATCAATTCGGATAAAGACGAATTCAAACTGGTCTTCAATTCGCCTGGAATCAAAGCTTTTGATAATTATTTTGATAAGATAAAAATTGACATCGACAATAAAAACCCACTCTACAATGCTTATGTCGAGATGGATACCATCAGAACTAAATATTATAAATTTTCAGAATTCAGTTTTATAAATGTTACTTCAAACGACACTTTATTTGCCAGAACAGAATTTAAGGGCGGCAAAAAAGCAGATGATTTTTTTAATTTGAACTTTTATCATACAATTGATAAGGATAACAATAGCGTTGTTGGTTTGAAAAAATCCGAAGTGCAATTCAAAGATTATCTGTGGTTTTTAAATGAAGATGAAACCGATGATAACAAGGTTATTTTTGATAAGAAGCTGAAAAATTTTGCCATCGAGAATTTTGTAATGACCCATGAAAACCAAAAAATAGAGTTGATGGGGAAATTGCGGGATTCAACTTTCAAGGATTTACAATTGAATTTTGAAAACGTAAATCTCGGCAAGATTATACCATCCATTGACAGTCTTGAAGTGGCTGGTAATTTGAACGGGAAGATAGATTTCAAACAAAATAATAATGTTTACAGGCCAACCGCTTCGGTTCAGGTTGATAGTTTGCATGTTAATGATATTGAATTAGGAAATCTAAATGTTGATATTACAGGAAACGATTCTTTCAGTAAATTCACAATAGATTCGAGTTTGGAAAACAAAAATCTGAAGTCTTTCTTGGCAGAAGGAACTTTTTCGATAGAAAATAAGCAAACCATCATGGATTTGGATTTGAGGTTCGATCAATTTAATTTGGCCACTTTGAGTCCGCTCGGAGGAACCGTCATTTCCAATATTAGGGGATTTGTTTCGGGAACATCCAATATTTCAGGGAATATAAAAACGCCAGAAGTCAACGGAAGGCTTTTTCTCGACAAGGCGGGTTTGAGAATTCCGTATCTGAATGTTGATTATGCCTTCAAAGAAAGTTCGATTATTGATTTGGCAGAAAACCAATTTATCTTCCAGAATGCAATTTTGGTGGACACAAAGCATGACACTCGGGGAAGAATCAATGGAGTGATCAAGCATAAAAATTTCTCGAATTGGAATCTTGATTTAACCATTGATAGTGATCGATTACTTGCTTTAGATACAAAAGATTCCGAAGATGCAGCCTATTATGGTACAGCTTTTATTGATGGAACGGCTAAACTTTCAGGACCAACAGACGGACTTTTTATTGAAGTTGTGGCCGAATCTAAAAGCGGTACCCAGTTAAAGATTCCTATTAATAATGCAGAATCTGTAGGAAATAAAAGTTTTATGCACTTCTTGACGCCCGAAGAAAAATACAATCTTCAAAAAGGAATTTTGGGTCAAGTTCGAGATTATAAAGGTTTGGAATTGAAATTTGAATTGGATGTAACTCCCGAAGCTGAAATCGAGGTAATATTGGATCGAGAAACAGGCCACGGAATGAAGGCTAGAGGAAACGGAACACTCTTGCTGGAAATCAATACTATGGGAAAATTCAATATGATTGGAGATTATCAGGTTTATGAGGGTTCCTATAATTTCCGCTACCGAGGTTTGATTGACAAGCGTTTGGATGTGAAGAAATTCAGTACAATTGTTTGGGAAGGCGATCCGATGAGAGCCCGATTAAACTTGGAAGCGATTTATAAAACCACTGCAAATCCATCAGTATTATTGGATAATCCATCGGTAAACAGAAAAGTTCCTGTAGAAGTAGGAATCGGAATTACAGGAAGTTTGAGTAGTCCTGAACCTGATTTCAGCATCAATTTCCCAACCATAAGTTCTGTGCTGAAATCTGAAATCCAGACCAAGTTAGGGGACAAGGATATTCGTCAGACTCAAGCTTTAACGTTATTAAGTACGGGAGGATTCTTGAGCCAAGATGGTGTAAATCAAAGTGCAATTGCTCAAAACCTTTTTGAAACGGCTGGTGGTATTTTTGATGACATCTTTCAAAATCCAGACGATAAGGTAAAAGTTGGAATCGATATTGTTTCTGCAGATAGAACTCCAGGAAACGAAGCCGATGGTTCGGTTGGAGTAACGGTTTCAACCCAGGTTAATGAAAGGATTTCCATTAATGGTAAAGTTGGGGTTCCTGTTGGAGGAATTAACGAATCTGCAATTGTCGGTAATGTAGAAGTGCAATATCGAGTAAATGAAGATGGAAGTTTGAACCTTCGTGTTTTCAATAGAGAAAATGACATTAATTATATAGGAGAAGGAATTGGCTATACCCAAGGAATCGGTATTACTTATGAAGTCGATTTTGATACCTTCAAGGAATTGGTCAACAAAATTTTCAAGAACCATCAGTTGGACAAAGTTAAGATTGAGGATGATATTATCCCTGATTCTGAAATCGCTCCAGAGTATATGAGTTTCCCTGAAAAGAAGAAGAAAACCGAGCCTAAAAACAATGCTGAAGCAATACCTTCAAAAGAGGACTGATAATTCAATAATTCTTTATTTGATTAAATTTTGATTGCGAAACCAAATTATTCGTAATTTTTCTACTATTTTTTCTTTATAAATCCTCCATAATTAAAAACTTATCAACGAAAACGTTTGAAATGTTACTACTGTATTAAATTATTAATAACGTACTATCTTTAATTGGTTTTGTTTGTTAAATTAGCATTTTAATATTAAAAAAATGTCAAAAACAATAAAAAAGATCGGGGTTCTAACCTCTGGTGGTGATTCGCCGGGAATGAATGCCGCTATACGTTCTGTTGTAAGGACTTGTGCTTTTCACGGCATCGAATGTATAGGAATTTATAGAGGTTATCAAGGTATGATTGAAGGCGACTTCAAAGAAATGGGGCCTCGTTCTGTAAACAATATTGTAAACAAAGGCGGAACCATTCTAAAATCGGCCCGTTCAAAAGAATTCATGACGCCAGAAGGTCGAAAAAAAGCCCACGAAAACCTAGTAAAAGCGGGAGTTGATGCTCTAGTTGTCATAGGTGGAGACGGTAGTTTTACAGGTGCCGAAGTTTTCAATAATGAATACAATTACCCAGTAATGGGAATTCCGGGAACTATCGATAATGATATTTTTGGAACAAGCCACACTTTAGGATACGATACCGCTTTGAACACCGTTGTAGAGTGCATCGATAAGATTCGAGATACGGCAAGTTCACACAACCGTCTTTTCTTTGTAGAAGTTATGGGCCGCGATGCCGGACATATCGCTTTAAATGCCGGAATCGGAGCTGGAGCCGAAGAAATCCTTATTCCAGAAGAAGATTTAGGTTTAGACAGATTGTTGGAATCACTTCAAAAAAGTAAAGCTTCTGGAAAATCTTCAAGCATCGTTGTTGTTGCCGAAGGTGATAAGATGGGCAAGAATGTTTTTGAATTGAAAGATTACATCGAACAGCATCTGCCAGAATACGACATCCGTGTTTCCGTTCTGGGACACATGCAAAGAGGTGGAGCACCGTCTTGCTACGACAGGGTTTTGGCAAGTAGGTTAGGAGTGAAGGCAGTCGAATCTATATTGGAAGGAAAATCAAACTACATGGTCGGAATCCTTCAGGACGAAGTGACTTTAACGCCATTGGAACAAGCCATCAAAGGCCATTATCCAATCGACAGAGAATTATTGAGAGTATCAGATATAATGTCAACATAAAAATATTTAAGGTTGAATGTTTAAAAGTGAGGAAATTTAAACAACGAAGCTTAACACTAAACAAACAAATTAAATAATCGGCCTAAAGCCAGAAAGCAACAAAAAATGTCAAAAGTAAAATTAGGAATTAACGGATTTGGAAGAATTGGAAGAATCGTTTTCAGAGAAACTTTCAACAGAGATAACGTAGAAGTTGTAGCCATCAACGATTTATTAGATGTAGATCATTTGGCCTATTTATTAAAATACGATTCAGTTCACGGTCGTTTCAACGGAACTGTAGAAGTAAAAGAAGGAAAATTATATGTAAACGGAAGAAACATCCGTATCACAGCCGAAAGAAATCCAGCCGACTTAAAATGGAACGAAGTTGATGTTGATGTAGTTGCAGAATGTACAGGTATCTTCACAACTATCGAAACGGCAAACGAACACATCAAAGGTGGTGCGAAAAAAGTAATCATTTCAGCACCATCTGCAGATGCTCCAATGTTTGTAATGGGAGTAAACCATGAAGCAGCAAAAGCTACAGATTTAGTAGTTTCTAACGCATCTTGCACAACAAATTGCTTGGCTCCATTGGCAAAAGTAATCCACGATAATTTTGAAATTGTTGAAGGTTTGATGACCACCGTTCACGCAACAACATCAACACAAATGACAGCCGATGGTCCTTCGAAAAAAGACTGGAGAGGTGGTCGTGCCGCAAGCGTAAACATTATTCCATCATCAACCGGAGCTGCAAAAGCAGTTGGAAAAGTAATACCAGAATTAAACGGAAAATTAACAGGAATGTCATTCAGAGTTCCAACTGTTGACGTTTCTGTAGTAGATCTAACCGTAAAAGTAGCCAAAGAAACTTCTTACGAAGAAATAATGGCTGTTTTGAAGAAAGCATCAGAAACAGACATGAAGGGCATCATCGGATATACGGAAGATGCTGTGGTTTCTCAAGATTTCATTTCAGACACAAGAACTTCAATCGTTGATGCAACTGCAGGAATCGGTTTGAATTCAACGTTCTTCAAAATCGTATCTTGGTACGATAACGAATACGGATATTCAAGCAAACTAATTGATTTATCAGTTCACATTGCAGGTTTAAAATAATTTATATATTTACAAAATCCCGTTGGTGTTCTATTGACGGGATTTTTTTATTTAGGAGCGAATCGCTCGGGCATTTTTGGAATCGATATTCCCGCTTTCCGTTCCAATCTTTTCTTTTTTTAAAGAAAAAAAAGAAAAGGATTTCCTCTTCAATCGGGGCTAAACAAAAAACTAAAGTTATCAGAATAAATTAAAGCTACTAACTAATCAGCTTTAAATACAATTCATAATTTTTTTAATTAAAACTAACTAACCAAATTATAAATCAGGGCTTTTCATTAAGGATGTGATCCTAAATCTAAAATCCTAAATCTAACAATCTAAATGAAACTATTAGTAGATAGTGGTTCCACAAAAGCCGACTGGATTTCTATTGATGAATCTGGAAAAGTGCTTTTTACCACTCAAACCTTAGGATTAAATCCGGAAGTTCTTGGAAAAGATGAAGTTGTATCTCGTCTTAATGACAAATTTGATATTTTCCACAACAAGAAAAGCGTCACGCATCTCTATTTCTACGGAGCGGGTTGCGGAACCGAAAGAATGAAAAATTTCCTTGCCGATATTTTTAAGGAATATTTTCCAAATGCTGTAGTTTCAGTTCACGAGGATACCTATGCGGCTGTTTATGCTACGACTCCTAAAAATGAAAAAGCAATAGTTTGTATTTTAGGGACAGGTTCAAATTGCAGCTATTTTGATGGGAACGTCTTGCATCAAAAAGTGCAATCGCTGGGATATATCGCCATGGACGATTGTAGTGGTAACCAATTCGGACGTCATCTAATCCGTGGCTATTATTTCAACAAGATGCCTAAAGATTTGGCCGATCTTTTTGAAAAAGCCCATGATCTTGAAGCCGATGTCATCAAGCATCATTTGTATAAGGAAGCTAATCCAAATGCCTATTTGGCTACTTTTGCAAAGTTCCTAATTCAAAATAAAGAACATGAATTCTGCAAAAAAATCATCTATTCCTCTATGCAGGATTTTGTAGATTTTTATATTACCCAATATGAAAATTGCAGAGAAGTTCCGGTTCATTTCATAGGTTCAATTGCTTTTTATTTAAGAGAAGAACTCAAAGAAGTAATGGATAAAAACGGACTTGAATTAGGAAATGTCCTTCGTCGTCCTATCGACGGTTTGATTCAATATCATTCTTTAAACAAATAAATAATGGAAATTGCAATAATTGCTCATGACCGGATGAAGGCTGATATGGTGCAGTTTCTCAACAAAAACAAATCCATATTGATTGCAGAGAAAATTTCGCTCATTGCAACCGGAACAACCGGTTCTAAAGCAGAGAATGCTGGTTTCAGAGTACAGAAAATGCTTTCAGGCCCTTTGGGAGGCGATGCACAAATTGCTGCACGAGTAGCCGAAGGAAAAACCCAAATGGTGTTGTTTTTCAAGGATCCAAACTCAAGCCATGCCCATGAAGTAGATATCAATATGCTGATTAGGGTTTGCGATGTTCACAACGTTCCATTAGCAACCAACGAAGCAACAGCACAGTTGTTGTTGAATGCGATTGGAATGTAGTTTACAGTGTTCAGTCTCAGTTTTCAGTCGCAGTAAATAGTTGTGATTACATACACTAAAAAGACAGTAAAAAAAAGTCCAATTTCTAATTTGAAATTGGACTTTTATATTTTACGCCATATTGCAAACTGCGACTGAATACTAACCACTATCTAACAGCAATCACAGAAATTTCAACATTTACATTTTTTGGTAAGCAAGCCACTTGAACCGTTTCCCTAGCAGGAGCAGTTTTTTCATCAAAATAGCTTCCGTAAACCGAGTTGATTTTCCCGAAATCATTCATATCCATAATGAAAATTGTAGCCTTTACAACATTTTCAAAGGTCATTCCAGCTTCTTCAAGAACCGCTTTCATGTTTTCCATAACCTGCTTGGTTTCGGTTTCAATATCATCTAAAACCAATTCCATTGTTACAGGATCAAGAGCAATTTGCCCAGAAGTATAAAGTGTGTCACCTACCAAAACAGCTTGGTTGTATGGCCCGATTGGAGCAGGTGCTTTATCGGTATGGATTATTTTTTTCATATTATTTTAAATTTATTTCAATACTCAAAACTTGCATCTTCCATCTCCCATTTCCCTCGCGAAGCTTCGGGATTCCATTTCCCAACTTCTATCGAATCACCCTATCAGGCTGTGTTCTCTTTTCCCATTTAATATCACTTAACATTCCGGATTTAATTCCTATAAAGAATCCCCAATAGGCATTTTCACCAAATGGAGTCCAGTTGAAGTCCATTCTCCAACTCAACAAATCCCTTTCAAATCGAAGCTGGGTAAACGTTACGCCATTCTGAACAAAGTCGTAACCTGTAGAGATGCCAAATTTCCATTTCGGACTCAGATCCATATTTCCAGAGATCATGATTGAGTTTCCAGTAATTTCATTCTGTCGGGTTGCATTTCCATAAGTTAAGGAATAGGCAAAAGTTAAATCCCAGGGAAGCTTGGTTTTAAAGAACTCGCTTATAGCATCATCCTTGTCTTTGTCATCATCTCCAAACTGACTTCCTCTTCGGTCGCTAAAGTCGGTATTTGTTCCAAATAAATCATCTTCCCGGCCTCCATTCCGAGCACCTTGTTCGTTCTTGTTTTGAGCCTTGTCGTTTCCTTCACTGGTAAGCGAATAATTGATGGTAATATTGGCACTGGTCATCCTGAAAAGACTTCCTCCATTATCAATATTATACTTATTGATTCTTCTATTGGCGTTATTAAGAGCATAAGGATCTAAGGTTGCACCAAAATTCACATTCATCTTTTCCTTGAACAAAAGCGTTCCTCCGCTAACCCTAACAGGATTCCAAGGCAAAGAATCCGCAGCAATATTATAGCTCGTAGAAAAATTAAGGTTATTTAAAAGCATTACTTTTTTAGGTTCAGTTTTTGTAGAATCGCGATCCGTAACTTTTGCTTCAAAAGTGTTGTTTAAGCTAAAACCAATATTGTTAGAATAGTTTTGTCCCGGAACACCAAAAATCCCACCTTCAAATCGGGTATAATCTTTCCTTATTGTTCCGCTTGCATCAGTGTCATAGGTATCCCAATATTTATCAAAACTAGGTGTGTAGCTATGCGATACAGAAGGTCGCATCACGTGCCTGATGGCTTGCAATTTTTTATTTTCGCCAAAATTAAAAGTACCGTAGATGGTTGTTCCGACACTGCTTGAAAAAGAATAGGTCCTAAATGCATCAAAACCATTCACTTCTTTATCTACAACTTCACCTAAATCAGCATCAAAATTTCTGTCGATTGTTTTGGTATACCAGACTTCATTATAGTTCATTCCAGTAGAAACACTAAAATGCTTGAAAACCTTGAAATTGGTACTCAAAGGAATCGAATGCTGTAAGCCCACTTTAGCATCTCTGAACATTTCCGACTTAAAAAATAAAGAATCTGTTGTGGCGATTCTATTTTCGCCTCTTAGGTTGTATTGTAAATTGATATTCTTGAAAAATCCTTTTTTTGGAGCATCTTCGGCAGCAAAAGGGAAAATCCTGTCAACACTTAATTGGAGCGTTGGCAAGGTCATATTGATTTGCTGGGTTTGTGTGTTTTGTTGATGAGATGCCGTGAGCGACATGTTTACTGAAGGGACTGAATTAAATGTCTTAGAGTAAGAAATAGAGGAATTCATCGTGTTGTTAAGTCTAGAACCCACATTTACTTGATTCAATGAGTTCTGAAAATAAGTACTGCTTCCTAAATTCACAGAAGCAGAAAATCTTGAATTAGGACTAGATTTCGCATCTTGAGAATGGGACCATTGGATGTTGTATATATTTGATTTTGCATAATCAGGAAAACCACGTTCGCTGGTAATCTGGTTTTCAAAACGGATGTTCACATTTCCTCTAAATCGGTATCGTTTGGCATAACTTGATTCAAAACGAAGGGCATAACTTCCGTTGGTGTAATAATCTCCAAGGAAAGTCAGGTCATAATTATCGCTCAAGGCAAAATAATAACCACCATTCTGCAGGGAATATCCCTGACGTCTGGTGTCGGTAAAAGTTGGCATTATCACTCCTGACTGACTGGTTTCTGTCATCGGAAAAAAAGCAAAAGGAAGTCCGATTGGAGTAGGAACATCTGCAATTACCATATTGGTCAAACCCACCACCACTTTCTTTTTAGGTACAAATTTTGCCCTTCTCGCCAAGAAATAATATTCAGGATCGTCAATGTCTTCGGCAGTTGTAAACTTCACATTTTTCATAAAATACACCGAATCATTTTCCTTTTTAGCAATTTCGGCAATAAAATTAAGTTCACCTTGCTGACTTCTAGAATTCCAAATCAAAACTTTTTTAGTTTTAAAATTGAATCGGATAGAGTCGGGTTCTACAACATTTGAGCCTTGCTTGAAAACGGGTCTTTGGGTATAGGCTCCCGAGCTGTCCTTGATTCTTCCTGCATAAACTTCATCCTTGGCATAATCCATCACGATTATTCCGGATTTCAGTTCTACATCCAAATAATAGAGTTCGGCTTCGTTATATAAGGTAAGGAGTTTGTTTTTTTGGTCTACTTTTTCATAATCAACAGCCCTACGCTTCACAATTCCGTCAAGTGTCGATTTTTTAGGCTTCAAAGTATCTTTAGGAACTGTATCTTGAACTGCTTCAGTAATAAGTTCAAGTTCAGGAATTTCAGTTTTTGTGGTATCTTGTTGTTTTTCAGAGGGGATAGCAATAGTCTTTTTGGGTAACTCTTGGGAATAAATTTCTGATGTTCCCAATGTTAAAAAGATTACTGATAAAACGATATGAAATAAGTTTGTACGCAAAGGTTTAAATGCTATTTTTGTAAAAATATGGCTCAATTTTTGAAGTGTCAAACTTACTATAAATTTTCATCAAAATAAGTACTTTTCGAAATTATAACCATAAGGTTTTTATTAAAATTAACTTTTATAAGAATTATGAATTCCATACACAAACTTAAATCTTTCCTAGTATTACTTTTATTCACTATTTCTACAATAGCTTTCGGGCAATCAAGCAAGTTTAAAGTTGTTCTTGATGCGGGACATGGAGGTAAGGATTGGGGGGCTTCGCATCATGGTTTTGTTGAAAAGAGAATTGCTTTAAACGTAGTATTAGAATTGGGAAAGATATTGGAAAAAAGCTCGAATATTGAAGTTATATATACACGTAAAACAGATGTTTTTATTGAATTAACTGAACGTGCACATATAGCAAATAGGGTTGGAGCTAATTTGTTTATTTCAATTCACTGTAACGGAAACGCTAATTATGCAGCGTATGGTACCGAAACTTTCGTGATGGGGATGTCTAGAAGTGCAATGAACCTCGAAGTGGCAAAAAAAGAAAACCAGGTAATTGAATTAGAAGCGGATTATAAATTGAAATACAAAGGTTTTGATCCAAATTCCCCTGAAACCACGCTTGGATTAAATTTGCTCAAGGAACAATATCTAGATCAAAGTATTAGCATTGCAGGAAAAATTCAAGAAGGTTTTAGAACAGGGCTGAAACGCAAAAGCAGAGGTGTCAAGCAAGCACCAATATGGGTTTTGGATGCGACAGTTATGCCAGGAGTTTTGGTTGAGTTAGGTTTTTTGTCGAATAAGGAAGAAGGAGCTTATATCAACTCTGAAAAAGGGCAAGATGAGTTGGCTAGATCCATAGCAAATGCAATATTCAGTTATAAGAAGGAATATTTTGGTTCGGGAGAAAATGAACAAGTAGCAGAAAAATATGTTCCAAAAAGCGAACCTGAAGAAAAAGAAGTGGTAACAAAGGAAGCTGATGTTAAAAAAGAAGAGCCAAAGGAAACCGCAAAAACAGATGCACAAGGTGTAGTTTTTAAAGTTCAAATTTCTGCAAGTGGAAAAAAACTCGATTTGACACCAGCCAATTTCAAGGGTTTGAGTGATTTATCAGTTGCAACTGATAATGGAACTTTATTCAAATATATGTATGGCAATACATCAGATTATAGCGTTGCAAAACAAAATTTAGCAGAAGCGAAAGCAAAAGGATTCGATTCTGCCTATATAATTGCATTTAAAGACGGAAAAAAAGTAAATTTGCAAGATGTTATTAAAAACTAAAATAAAATTTAGTTTCTGATAATTTATTTTAAATTTGATAAAAAACGCTATACATTGAAAATTACAAGAGAGATTAAAACAGCTATATTGGTAATTGCTTCCATATTACTATTCATTTGGGGATACAGTTTTTTAAGAGGAAGCGACTTGCTTTCCGATTACAGAACTTTTTATGTGGAATTTGACAATGTTGAAGGTCTCGCACCATCAGCTCCCGTTACCATCAGCGGGCTTGCGGTTGGAAAGGTAACGGCAATCACTCTTCATCACGAAACTGCAAAGCTGACAGTTGAAATACAAATCAAAAGCGATTTTCCCATTTCAAAATCAAGTGTTGTAAACCTATATGAACCTGGTTTTATTGGAGGAAAACAACTTCAAATCATTCCAAACCTTGAAGATCAAACACCTGCTGAAAGTGGTGATAAACTTAAAAGCGGAATTGTTCCAGGTTTGCTAACGGGATTGGGAGATAAATTAGCACCAGTTCAACAAAAAGTAGAATTGGTGTTAGTAAGTGCCGATTCTCTTATCAGTAACTTGAATGATGTTTTGGATACTAAAACAAAAAACAATCTAAAAGCCAGTATCGAAAATCTTAATGCTACAATGGCAAGTTTCAGTAAAACTTCAAAAAGTTTAAGTGAAATTATGGATCACAATAAAGGTAAAATTGACGGCGTTGTAACCAATTTCGAAAAAATATCCTCTAATTTTTCTAAAGTTTCCGATACTATTGCTAAAGCAAAAATTGGTGAAGCAATCAATAATCTAGAGAAAACACTTGATGGAGTAAATAAAATCGTAAAAGATTTGGAAACAGGAAAAGGGACGATGGGTAAGCTACTCAAGGATGATGCAATGTATAATAATTTTACCAAGACTTCAAAAGAATTGGAATTGTTGCTTCAGGATTTGAGACTTAATCCAACGAGATATATAAATGTTTCCGTTTTCGGAAAGAAAAACAAGCCTTACGTGGCACCAAAAGTTACAGATACGATAAAGTAAAAATCAGTATATGAATTATTTAGATAATATATTTTTTGCTATCATCCTGATTTTAGGAATAGGGTATTTTACTTTAAATGTAAAAAAAATACTTCGTAATATTAAGTTAGGAAGAGATGTGAATCGTTCTGACAATCCTTCTGAACGATGGAAAAATATGGCAATGATTGCTCTTGGTCAATCTAAAATGGTTAAAAGACCTATTGCTGGAATTCTTCATATTATAGTTTATCTAGGATTTGTAATCATCAATATAGAAGTTGTTGAAATCATCATCGACGGACTTTTCGGAACCCATAGAGTATTAAGTTTTATGGGAACTTTCTATGACATTCTAATTGGTTCATTTGAAATTCTAGCCGCTTTGGTTTTAGTTTCAGTTATCATATTCCTTGTCAGAAGAAATATCATCAAGCTAAAAAGATTCATACATTCTGATTTGAAAGGATGGCCAAAAAGCGATGCCAATTATATTTTGTATTTCGAAGTGGTCTTGATGACATTATTTCTACTGATGAATGCAGCAGATTATCATTTGCAAAATGTAAGCGGTGGTTTTATGGATTTTCATCCTGCAGGATCTTTTCCTATAAGCCAATACATTTCAACTTTGTTCGATGGAGTGTCAAACGGAACAGTTTACATAATAGAAAGAACAGCTTGGTGGTTGCACATTGTTGGGATTTTAATTTTCCTTAATTATTTATATTTCTCGAAGCACTTGCATATTTTGCTTGCCTTCCCAAATACGTATTTTGCTGATTTGAATCCAAAAGGGCAATTTGATAACCTGGAATCGGTTACAAACGAAGTAAAATTGATGATGGACCCAAATGCAGATCCTTTTGCGGCAGCTCCAGCAGATGCGGTTCCAGCAAAATTTGGTGCCAATGATGTCCAGGATTTAAACTGGGTTCAGTTGATGAATGCCTATACTTGTACAGAATGTGGACGTTGCACATCAGCCTGTCCAGCAAATATCACAGGAAAAAAATTGTCTCCACGAAAAATTATGATGGATACAAGAGACCGTTTGGTTGAAGTAGGAAATAATATTGATGCCAACAAAGGTGTTTTTGTTCCAGATAATAAGACACTCTTAAACGATTACATCACGCCAGAAGAACTTTGGGCTTGCACATCTTGCAACGCTTGTGTCGAAGAATGTCCAGTAAATATTAGTCCGCTTTCTATCATTATGGATATGAGACGCTATTTGGTGATGGAGCAAAGTGCGGCACCAATGTCATTGAATGCCATGATGACAAATGTTGAAAATAACGGAGCACCTTGGCAGTACAGCCAACAAGACCGTTTGAACTGGAAAAACGAAAATTAATACGTATATAAAAATTCTCTTATAAGTGAGGTTAAGGGTGTTTTTAATTTCAAATCAAAAATAAATTAGAAACAAAACGAAAATGAAAACTGAAGATTTAGACAAGCAATTGGTTACAGCCACTGAAAACGGACACACTATCAGTCCTGTACTACCTGAAGGAGTAAAAAATTATTTAATAGATATCGATGGTACTGTTTGTGATGATATTCCAAACGAAGAACCAGAGAGAATGCTGACGGCAGAATTGTATCCAGATGCATTAATCACGTTAAACAAATGGTATGATGAAGGTCATATTATCTTCTTTTTCACCTCAAGAACTGAAGCTCACAGAGAATATACCGAAATTTGGTTGAAGAAACACGGTTTTAAATACCACGGAATCCTTTTCGGAAAACCACGTGGCGGAAACTACCATTGGATTGATAATCATTTGGTTAAAGCAACTCGTTACAGGGGAAAGTTTACCGATTTAGTAGATAAAGAAGTTACGATTCAAGTTTTTGATGACGAACACCACGGATAATTTTAGCTTTCAGATGCACTCTGAAATCTAAATTCTAAATTCTAAAATTATATGTCAGAGATTTTAAATGTGCCAACAATGGCCGAAATGCTTGCCGAAGGAAAACAGCCAGAAGTTTTGTTCTGGGTAGGTTGTGCAGGAAGTTTTGACGACAGGGCAAAAAAGATAACCAAAGCATTTGTAAAGATTTTAAATCGTTCGAATGTGTCATTTGCAGTTCTTGGAACCGAAGAAAGCTGTACTGGCGATCCGGCAAAAAGAGCTGGAAACGAGTTTTTGTTTCAAATGCAAGCGATGATGAACATAGAAGTTCTGAATGCTTATGAAGCAAAGAAGATTGTTACGGCCTGTCCACATTGTTTCAACACATTGAAAAATGAATATCCTGAATTAGGCGGAAAATACGAAGTTGTTCATCATACACAATTTTTAAAGTCGTTATTGGATGATGGAAGATTAACCATCGAAGGTGGTCAATTCAAAGGAAAAAGAATCACGTTTCACGACCCTTGCTATCTTGGAAGAGCCAATAATGTATATGAAGCCCCAAGAGAATTAATCCAAAAATTAGATGCTGAATTGGTTGAAATGAAGCGTTCAAAAGCCAACGGTTTATGCTGTGGTGCTGGTGGAGCTCAAATGTTCAAGGATGCCGAACCTGGAAACAAAGAAGTCTTTATCGAAAGAACCGAAGATGCTTTGGAAACACAACCTCAGGTAATTGCCGCAGGCTGTCCGTTTTGCAATACCATGCTAACCGACGGTGTAAAAAACAAAGAAAAAGAAGGCGAAATCAAAGTTATGGATGTAGCCGAATTAATAGCTAATGCACAAGATTTGTAATTTCAAAAATCTGAAATCTAAAATCATAAATCTAAAATAAAATGTACGTTCCATTCGAAAATTTACCAGAAGAATCAAAAATCTGGATTTACCAATCCAACAGAAAATTTTCTGATGAAGAATTTGTAGCAATTGAAAAAGAGGTGCAGGTTTTTATAGAAAATTGGGCCGCTCACGGAACCAGCCTCGAAGCTTCCTTTCAACTAAAATATAATCGTTTCATCATTTTGGCTGTAAATCAGGAAGTTCAAACGGCTACAGGGTGTTCGATAGATTCGTCGGTTGCTTTTATCCAAAGTTTGGAAAAAAAATACGATGTAGATTTATTGGATAAGATGAACGTAACCTTCAAATTGGGAGAACATGTAGCCCATAAACCATTAATCGATTTTAAAAAAATGGCCAAGGACAAAGCAGTTACAGGAAACACAATTGTTTTTAACAACTTGGTTAACAATATCGCAGAATACAACGAATCTTGGGAAGTTCCCGCTGCAGATAGCTGGCACAGTCGTTTTTTCTAAATCTCTTCCCTAAAATGAAATATTTCGTTCTCCTATTATTATTTGTTAGTCAAATTTCGCTTTCGCAAAAAAACCGCAGGACCGAACAATCGGTTTGGGTCGATAGCGTTTACAACCAAATGTCTTTTGACGAAAGGGTTGGGCAACTTTTTATGGTTGCCGCTTATTCCAATAAAGATACCGTTCACACGAATGCCATCGACAAACTGATTACAAATTATAAAATAGGTGGATTGATTTTCTTTCAAGGAGGTCCTTATCGTCAGGCTAAATTAACCAACCAATTTCAAGCAAAATCAAAACTCCCGATGTTTATTGGTATTGATGCCGAATGGGGTTTGGCAATGCGTTTGGATTCCGTGAATCGTTTTCCTTGGAACATGACTTTAGGAGCCATCCAAAACAATAAGCTAATTGAGAAAGTAGGTGAAGAATATGGAAAACAAAGCAAGAGAATGGGCATTCATTTTAATTTTGCTCCCGTTTTAGACATCAATACAAATCCATTAAATCCAATTATTGGAAACCGTTCTTTCGGGGAAGATAAATTCAATGTGACCGAAAAAGCACTGGCCTTGATGAAAGGCGTTCAACGTGAAGGTGTTTTTGCTACAGGAAAGCATTTCCCTGGACATGGAGCTACCGAAACCGACTCACATCATACTTTACCGATGGTGAATTTCACCAAGGAACGAATCGAAGACGTTGAGTTTTATCCCTATAAAAAATTATTCAAAGAAGGTCTGGCTTCCGTTATGGTTGCCCATTTGAACGTTCCGAGCTTGGAGCCTAGAGAAAATTACCCTTCTTCAATTTCCTACAATATCGTAACAAACATCCTCCAAAAACAACTCGGTTTTGAAGGTTTGATTTTTACGGATGCCTTGAATATGAAAGGTGCCAGTAATTTCAAACAACCGGGAGAGATTGACCTCGAAGCTTTTTTGGCTGGAAATGATATTTTGCTTTTTGCCGAAAATGTTCCAGTTGCGTTAGAAAAAATTTGTGTTGCCTATCAAGACACGATTATTACCGAAGAACGATTTGCCCATTCGGTAAAGAAAATCCTTCAGTTCAAATACAAGGCTGGTTTGGATAAATACAAGCCAATTGATACCAAAAATTTATCCAAAGATGTAAATCCAATTGATAATAATGCGTTGCAATATGAATTGTATGAAAATGCTACAACGGTTTTAAGAAACGAAGAGTCGATATTGCCTATAAAAGATATCGAAAATGAAAATATCGCCTACGTAAAATTAGGTGATGATGGCAACAGTGCTTTTCTGAATACCTTAAAGCAATACACCGAAGTGACCGAAATTTCAGAACCTAATATTGATACTTTATTGTTGAAACTTGAAACTTACACTAAAGTAATTGTAGGCTTTCACAAGGCAGATGGAGCTTGGAAAAAACACGATTTCAAGGCAGAAGAATTAGCTAAATTAGATGCTATTGCAAAGCGTAAAAAAGTAATTTTGGATGTATTTGCAAAACCCTATTCACTTTTGCCTATTACTGATTTTACCAACATTGAAGGTTTGATAGTTTCTTATCAGAATACTGATGTTTCGCAGATAGTTTCAGGTCAGTTGATTTTTGGAGCCTTTGAAGCAAAAGGAAAATTGCCCGTTTCCATTAATACTTCTTTCAGCGTCGGTGATGGTTTGAAAACCGAAAAGTTAGATGTTCTGGGTTTTACAGCTCCAGAAAATGTTGGCGTAAATTCTACGATTTTATCTAAAATTGATAAGATTGCACAAAAAGCGATTGATGCTAAAATGACACCGGGAGCTCAAATTTTGGTTGCCAGAAAAGGAAAAGTAATCTATCAGAAATCATTCGGGTATCATACTTACGATAATTTGATTAAAGTCAAAAACAGCGATGTTTATGATGTTGCTTCTTTAACCAAAATGATTTCGACTTTGCCAAATCTGATGCAATTGTACGATAAAAATAAGGTAGAATTGGATACAAAATTGGGTAAGATGTTGCCTCTTTTTAATGATTCTGATAAGAAGAACATCACTTTCAAAGATTTATTGTCGCATCAGGCAAGATTGCAAGCTTGGGTTCCTTTCTACAAGGAAACACTTGACAAAGACCAGAAACCAAGCGAGAAATATTATAGGAAATTACCTGATTCACAATTCTCGCTTCAAGTTGCCGATAGTCTTTTCATCAGAAATGATTATCATGACACCATAATGAATACAATTGCAAAAAGTAAATTGTTACCTAAAAAAGAATACAAATACAGCGATTTTACTTTTATCATTTTAAAAGAATATTTGGAAAAAACAACCCATCAATCTTTGAATGTTTTGAGTTATGGCAATTTTTTCAAACCTTTGGGAATGAACAACACGTTGTATAATCCGTTACAGAAAATCGCCAAAGACAGAATTCCGCCAACGGAAATCGATACATATTTTAGGTACCAAAACATTCAAGGACATGTTCATGACATGGAAGCGGCCATGGAAGGTGGAGTTGCAGGTCATGCAGGTATTTTTTCTAATGCTATAGATGTTGCCAAGATGATGCAAATGTATCTTCAAAAAGGGAAATATGCAGGAAAAGAATATTTTTCCGAAGCCACTTTCAACACTTTCAATACGTGCCATTTTTGTAGCGAAGGAAATAGGAGAGGTCTAGGATTCGACAAACAGCAACTTCCGGGAACATCTGGGCCAACTTGTGGTTGTGCTTCGATGTCGAGTTTTGGTCACACAGGATTCACAGGAACAATGGCTTGGGCAGATCCAGAGCAAGAGCTTGTTTATATTTTTTTATCAAATAGAACTTTCCCTGATTCGAACAAACCAAACACTTTGTCCAAGGAAAACATTAGAGAGGACATCCAAAAAATTATTTACGAGGCAATTATTAAAGGATAGATAACAAGTTTATCCGATTAAAGAAAAATAAATATTTGTAGAAAGGGTTATCCAATCAATTTTTCTGTGATAATTTTACAACTAAATATAAAAAACAATATATAGGCAGAAAACACTATATACAATATTACAGCTACTCAAAAATAATCATATATTTCCGTGTTTGAAACAATAAGTCCCATTTACATTGTAATGGCTCAAATTAAATTGAAAACTAAAAAAATAAGTTTCATGCTTTTTGAAAGTAGCATCATTCTAAACATTTGAAATTTTATTCATTCCAAGACAACATCTTCTAACAACTCAGATAGTGAAATATCTAATGCTAAAGCAATCATTGCTATAGTAAAAACGTTGGGGGTAACTTTTCCTTTTTCTATTTTATAGAGATATTGCCTGTCTTTCCAGACACGATGTGCCAATTCGGTTTGAGTTAATTTTCTCATTTTCCGAAACTTCTTTATTTGCCCGCCAACTAAAACGGGAATATTCTGTGTGTATTGCTTTATTTTGTCTTCTGAAATTTGCACAACACAAAATGAATCAAAAAATACTGCATTTTTGCAGCCTTAAAATACTTCTTTTTTGTATATTTGTATTTTATGTAGATAAAGTACTTTGAAAAAATTAACTTAGAAAACAAATGGAAAAAAATACATACTTTTTTACTACTTTGCAGTACATTAACTTTCGCACAACAGGTTTATTCCTGATAATAATTTTGAACAGGCTTTATAGATTTTAACCAAACAACACAAGCGTATGAAAAGAACAAAATTTTTAAAACTGAAATCCTTGATTATTTTAGGATTTATGGCAGTATTTTTGCATAGTTGACAGCAAGACGATTCTATCCATGAACAACTTCAGCAAAACAAGCTAAATGTCAAGATAGAGGAGAAAACACTCGAAGAGTTAATGAATGACCAAAAATTCTCAACCGCATTCAGTAAAATGCCAAAACAAAAATCCAACTTTCCGAACGCTGTTGCTGCCAGAACGGTTATGGAACAAGATTATGATTTTATCATTTCCGATGATATTCCTGCTAAGGTTATTACTATTGAAAGCATTGTTTCATACACTTTTCACATCAGCAGGGAAAATGACCCTGTTGAAAATTCCGATTCTTTTGAAAATCTTATTGTTTTAATAGACTCACTTGAGACAGCAAAGGCTTATATATTAAAATACAATATGTTATCTGAATCCGTCTATGTGAGCCAACACGATTCTTACACAATAGATGCCGAAACTGAACTTACACCTATAAATTTTAATGATACCCAGGCAAGAATAAGCTATATCAGTAGCGACGGATGCACTGTAATGACACTGATGTGTCCTTATGGAGATCATCCCCATCCTGCAGGTGGGGGATGTCTTGAAGAGGACAGGGGCGATTTGTACTGGTCATCTGATAGCAGCAATTGCCGTGGAGGAGGTGGTGGTTCTTCGGGGAGTACTGGGAATCCGGGTTCAATGCCTGGAAATGGAGACTCTAATTCAGGAACTTCCGGAGGAGGAAACTCCAATGGGGGTAGCGGTTCGGGTGCTGGTTCGCCTTTGGTTACTGCTCCTGTGGGGTTAGACGGGCAGGCTTCTAATAACAATTGTAAAGACCTGCAGGATAAAACAAAATTTACGGAGTATAAGGACAAGATGGATGAGCTAAAGCAGAAAGCTGCTACACAAGGTGTAGAATCAGGATATATAACCTATTCGGGAGACCCGAAATTTTCACAGGAATATCAGGGAGATCAAGATGAGGAAGATGGAAGTATGATGAAGTTCCCTCTTGATACTTCACGGAATGACCAGACCGGTTTCATTCATTGCCATTTGGATGACCCTAATAAGAAGAATTTTGCCGTTTTCAGCCTAACGGATCTGGACGGGTTTGCTCAAATTATTCAAAACTCAACCGCTCCGGTAAGCTCTTATACCCTTATGGTTACGAGTGCCAAAGGAACATTTGCCTTGAAAATAACCAATAAAAACCAATTTATTGCTATGGTAAATGCTTTGAATAATAATTGGGATATATCAGAAAGAGCTTTTAAAAATTGGTATGTGAAAAAGGAGGAAAGTACAGATAAACAGATAGAAGGGTTTTTAAAATTTTTCAGGCAAAATACCAATCAGGCAATTAAAAATCCCGGATTTGAGTTTTTCAGCTGTGACAACAACTTTCAGAACTGGACAAAGCACGAACTGGATAATAATAATGTAAAGAAAACAAAAAAATGCTAAAAAGAAAGATTATGAAAACAAAAGTCATACTAATATTTGTAATGTTGGCCTCAATATATAGCTATGCCCAGCAACCCCCTGTAGTAAGAACACTTTCTTATGTACAAAAAAGGGCCTCATCTTACAGCCCTGAATCAGGGGATTATGAAAAAGACTTCCAAAACCAGTTGGATCCCTATATTGGAATCTGGAAATATGAAGGGAATAATAAAATCTTCATTATAAAATTACAAAGAGTTAATCAGGTTTTTTTGGGACAATCCTATAGTGATATTACCTACTTTTATTTTGATGCTCTTGTACTTACTTATAAACTGCAAAATAATGACGGGAGTGTTATTTATGACAATATGGATTTAGTGCCAACCACTATGTTCTCGGATGAATTCGGGTATTTTACAGGAACAGATAGCAATGACTATCTTAATGGTTCATTTCGAGATTTTACAACTAATGTATTGGTTTCGCATTGTGAAATAACAAAGTTAGAAACAACGGCAGGACAGCCTGATAAAATCTATTTTAAACTTTTTGGGAATCATACTTCATTAAGAAGATCAAGCTTCAATGAACCAACCAATTATATACCGGGAGTAACCCCCTTGTATAGTGTTCCTAACAAGGTTGAGCTTGTAAGGATAGAGTAATGTTTATAGTGGGTGGGTGCCGTGCTAAATGTTAAGGTAACAAATTATGAAAACAAAAGTCATACTAATATTTGTAATGTTGGCTTCAATATATAGCTATGCCCAGCAACCCCCTGTAGTAAGAACCCTTTCTTATCTACAAAAAAGGGCCTCTTCTTACAGTCCCGAGTCAGGAGACTATATAAAGGATTTCCAAAACCAGTTAAGCCCTTATATAGGAACTTGGAGGTACGAAGGAAACGGAAAAATATTTACATTAAAATTACAAAGGGTTAATAAAGTCTTTTGGGGACAATCCTATAGTGATATTACTTATTTTTATTCCGATTATATTATACTTACTTATAAGCTTCAGGATACCAATGGTAACATTATACATGACAATACTAATCTAGTGCCAACTACTATGTTTTCAAGTGAATTTGGGTATCTATGTATAGATGAAAGTGATGATTATATTGATGGTTCATTTCGAGATTTTACAACTAATGTATTGGTTTCGCATTGTAAAATAACAAAGTTAGTAACAACGGCGGGACAGCCTGATAAAATTTATTTTGAGCTTTTTGAAAGTCATACTTCATTAAGAAAAACACCTAACCAGCCAACCAATTATATACCAGGAGTAACCCCCTTGTATAGTGTTCCTAACAGGATCGAACTTGTAAGGATAGAATAATGTTTATAGTGGATGGGTGCCGTGCTAAATGTTAAAGTAACAGATTATGAAAACAAAAGTCATACTAATATTTGTAATGTTGGCTTCAATATATAGCTATGCCCAGCAACCCCCTGTACTAAGAACCCTTTCTTATCTACAAAAAAGGGCCTCGTCTTACAGTCCCGAGTCAGGAGACTATATAAAGGATTTCCAAAACCAGTTAAGCCCTTATATAGGAACTTGGAAGTACGAAGGAAACGGAAAAATATTTACATTAAGATTACAAAAAGTAAATCAATTATTTTTTGGACAATCCTATAGTGATATTACCTACTTTTATTTTGATGCTCTTGTCCTTACCTATAAACTGCAAAATAATGACGGGAGTGTTATTTATGACAATATGGATTTAGTGCCAACCACTATGTTTTCGAACGAATTCGGGTATTTTACAGGAATGGATAGCAATGACTACCTTAATGGTTCATTTCGAGATTTTACAACTAATGTATTGGTTTCGCATTGTGAAATAACAAAGTTAGAAACAACAGCAGGACAGCCTGATAAAATTTATTTTGAGCTTTTTGAAAGTCATACTTCATTAAGAAAAACACCTAACCAGCCAACCAATTATATATCGGGAGTAACCCCCTTGTATAGTGTTCCTAACAGGATTGAACTTGTAAGAATAGAGTAATGTTTATAGTGGATGGTTGTTGTTGTGCTAAATGTTAAGGTAACAAATTATGAAAACAAAAGTCATACTAATATTTGTAATGTTGGCTTCAATATATAGCTATGCCCAGCAAACCTTGCAAATAAAAACTAAGCATCGTGAAAAAATATACTTACAACTATTGCATATTTTATCTCAAGAATAGAAAGCGGACATAGAAACTCCAGCTTTCTGCATTTATAAATTAATCGAGTTTGGGTTAGGTCGGATAATAAACCTAACAATCAAGACGGTCCCGGAATCGTTAATTTCCTCTAAATTTCAATAGTATAAAGCCTATTTTCCCTAATTTTGTTACACTAAAAAACAAAAATGAAAATAGCAATTGTTTGTTATCCAACCTTTGGAGGTAGTGGTGTGGTTGCCACAGAGTTAGGTTTAGAACTAGCCCGAAGAGGTCACGAAATACACTTTATAACCTACAGTCAGCCGGTTCGTTTGGCACTTCTGAATCCAAATGTGCATTACCACGAAGTTAACGTTCCAGAATATCCATTGTTTCATTATCAACCTTATGAATTGGCGTTGTCCAGCAAGTTGGTCGATATGGTCAAGTTGTATAAAATTGAGCTGTTGCACGTTCATTATGCCATTCCGCATGCTTATGCTGGTTATATGGCAAAGCAAATGTTGAAGGATGAAGGGATTGATATTCCTATGGTGACAACACTTCACGGAACAGATATTACATTGGTAGGAAACCATCCGTTTTATAAACCAGCTGTAACGTTCAGCATTAATAAATCAGATATTGTGACTTCGGTTTCTCAAAGTTTGAAGGACGATACCTTGAAGTTATTTAATATCAAAAAGGACATTACTGTTATTCCTAATTTTATTGAGTTGGATAAAAATATTGATGACGCTAGTATTCCTTGCCGTCGTTCGGTTATGGCGAAGGAAAACGAGAGGATAATAACACACGTGAGTAATTTCAGGAAAGTAAAGCGTATTCCAGATATCATTAAGATTTTCTACAAAATTCAACAAGAAATTCCAGCTAAATTAATGATGGTTGGAGATGGACCCGAAAAGGAAAAAGCAGAAGCTATATGTGCAGAATTAGGAATTTTAGATAAGGTTATTTTCTTTGGAAACAGCAATGAAATTGACAGAATCCTAAGTTATACCGATTTGTTCCTTCTACCTTCTGAAACAGAAAGTTTCGGTTTGGCCGCTTTGGAAGCTATGGCTTGGGGAATTCCGGTCATCTCAAGTAATTCAGGAGGTCTGCCCGAAGTAAATTTTGATGGAATTTCAGGTTATTTGAGCAATGTCGGTATGACGGATGAAATGGCTGAAAACGCTCTCAAAATATTAAAAGATGATAAAATCCTAACAGAATTCAAAAGCAACGCCTTATCAGTTGCAAAACAATTTGACATTAAAAATATTTTACCACTATATGAAGCTTTGTATGAAAAGGCTTTAGAAAAACAAACCGTATGAAAAAGCTATTTATAGTTCCGATTATTGCAATGATAGTTTCTTGCAATTGTAAAAAAGCAACAGTTGCAGGTGAGAATAATACAGATTCAGCAAAGCAACCTTTGTTTGAAGTATTGAGTGAATCTGCCTATCAAGGAAGAGAAACTGAATCTTTTGAAGTCATTAAGGATGGGGCATCTTTGAATGCTTTATATCAATCCATTAACAATGAAAATGTTCCTGAAATTGACTTTTCAAAACAGAGAGTAGTTGCATTATTTTTAGGACAACGAAATTCCGGAGGTTATGCAATCAAGGTAAAAAACGTTACAGAAAAGGACAATAAGATTTATGTAGAAGTAGAAAAAACAAGTCCAAAAGCAGGTGAAAATGCTACTATGGCTATTACAAATCCTTACAGTATTGCTAAAATAAATTCCGCCAAGGAAGTTATATTCAAGTGATTAATGTTTTAAATACCCTTTTATAAAAAACAAAAACCCAATAAAAACAAAAAATCCCAGAAGGATGATGTAGCTTCCCTTATAGTATTTTCTGTGCAGTTTAATATCTTTCCGATACGAATAAATCATTGCAATTATAAAAACAACGACAAAAAAAACAGCAAATAGCAATTGACCTTGGGTAAACATATCATTAAAAATTTGATGCAAAAATAGGTATTAATTGTCAAAATTTAGTATTTTGCAGTACCATTTAACTTGATAAAAATATGCAAAAACAACTCAACTCAGTAAAAGAATTCCACGAATCATTCAGGATAGGTTTTAGCGAAAATCCAAGAGCCGATTTGGGAGATATTAAAAATATTCTTCGTTATAATTTAATGAAGGAAGAAAATGAGGAATATTTGGAAGCTGTTCAAAATAAGGATATTGTTGAAATTGCCGATGCTTTGGGAGATATGCTGTATATTTTATGCGGAACAATTATTGAACATGGTCTTCAGCATAAAATAGAAGAAGTTTTTGATGAAATTCAACGTAGCAATATGAGTAAGTTGGGGGAAGATGGAAATCCAATTTACAGGGAAGATGGAAAAGTGATGAAAGGGCCAAATTATTTCAAACCAAATTTTGCTGAAATCTTAAAATAAAAAAAAGCTCGAAAATTTAATTTCGAGCTTTTTTGTAAACTATATTTTCACTGTCCAGCCAAAAGTATCCTCGGCTAATTTATATTGAATTTTGGTCAGTTTTTCTTTTAATAATAATGCAAATGAATTTTCAATTTTAGGTAGCTCATAATAAGTATCCTGATATGAAAATCCAACAATAGGATTTACAACCGCGGCAGTTCCAGCTCCAAAAATTTCTTTTAGAGAACCATCTTTTGCCGCTTCAATTATTTCTTCAACCAAAACCGGACGAACAGCAACATCTATTCCGTCTCTTTTTGCAAGATCAATCAGACTTTTTCGGGTTACACCGTCTAAAATCCTTTCGCTTGTTGGAGCAGTATATAAGGTGTCGTTAATTCTAAAAAATACATTCATCGTTCCAGCTTCTTCAAGCTTTGTGTGAGTTGCATCATCTGTCCAGATAATTTGCTGGAAGCCTCTTTCGTTGGCCAACTTTGTAGGATAAAATTGAGCTGAATAATTTCCGGCTGCTTTTGCAGCACCAATTCCGCCATTTGCCGCTCGGCTGTAATGTTCGGCTATGATTACTTTGACTTCTCCAGAATAGTAGGATTTTGCAGGAGAAAGGATAATCATAAAACGATATTGTGTAGAAGGTGCTGCAATTACTCCAGAACCAATAGCAATCATAAACGGTCGGATATACAAAGTGTTTCCGAGTCCTTTTTTAACCCATTCTCTTTCTAAATCAATCAATTGATGGAGCCCACTCATAAATATTTCTTCATCAACTTCCGGCATTGCCATCCTTTTAGCTGATTTATTGAAACGTTCAAAATTTTGATCAGGGCGAAAAAGCCATACATCATCACTTTCATCCTTGTAGGCTTTCATTCCTTCAAAAATGGCCTGACCATAATGAAAAACTTTTGCAGACGGATCTAATAGAAAAGGTGCATAAGGTTTTATCTCTGCTTTTTGCCATTTTCCTTCTCTAAAATCACAAACAAACATGTGATCTGTAAAAGTTGTGCCAAAAGTCAGGTTATCAAAATCAACAGAATCTATTTTTGAAGAAGAAACCCTTACTATATCGATTTCGTGAGTGTTTTTTAAACTCATTTATTTAGATGTTTTAAATAAAATATATTTCATAAATAGCTGATTTTAAAGTATTTGTGAAGTAAATTTAAAAGTTAAATATTGTATTTTAAGTTTTTTGCTAAATTAATAAAAATTGATATGATTTGTGAAGAGAAATTAAATATTTTAATACTTTTTTCTAATTTCGTTAGTTCTCACTTAAAATATTAGAAATTCAATAAGAATAATAGAAATTTAGTATTATAATGTTCTAAAGTTCCAAGAAACTGCTACTTTTGTAACGTTATAAAGTGAAATTATAAAACAAATAGAAATGAAAAAAATTGTTGTACTAGTTTGTTCATTAATAGTAATGATCAGTTGCAAAAATAAATCCGAAGAAGTAGAAATTGATGAAACTAAGACGGAAATTCCTACTGATACAATTACGCCTAAAGATACTTTAGCAATTGAAGATGTTGAAAGTCAAGAAAGTGAAGTGCTTTCTAAAGAAGCCATAGAAGAGGTGAAGGTTGAAACTAAAGAGCCAAAAGTTGAATATGCGTCTTTTGGGGGTAAATTCAAGGCAGATAAAGCTTTAACCAAGGAGGAAATGCTCAAAAAGTATAAATCTATGAAAAAAGGCGATACGGTTGCAGTTCAATTCAAATCAAAAATAAAAGAAGTTTGCAAGAAAAAAGGTTGTTGGATGTCAATGGATTTGGCAAATGAAAAAGAATCATTTGTGCGTTTTAAAGACTATGGATTCTTTGTTCCGCTGAATGCTGATAATTCAAATGCTATTGTTACAGGAAGAGCTTATTTGGATGTAATTACGGTTGATGAGTTGAAACATTATGCAAAAGACGGTGGAAAATCGGAAGAAGAGATTGCCAAAATTACCGAACCAAAAATCACTTATGCGTTTCAAGCTGATGGAGTTTTAATCGAAAAATAATGAATAGATACTTAATACTTATTTTCTTTGTCGTTCTTGCATCCTGTGATAAGAAGGTTGAAAAAACAGAAACGATGAATGATTCTGTAGAAAAATCTTCCGAAAAGAAAGAAGACAAAAAATTTGAGATGTATGAAATGTCTGAAATGTCGCTTTTGATGGAGCAGATGTATGTGGACAATGAACGCTTAAAGGAAAGAATTAAAAAAGGGGATACGATTGGAAAATTCCCCAATCATTTTTTGAAAATTCATAAAGTTGTCATGACCGATGATAAAGAAAATGATGCTTTTTTTAAGGAACAGGCAAACAACTTTATCAAGGCTCAACAAATGATTTATGAAGATCCAAAAAATGCAAAGGAGCATTTTAATAAAGGAGTTGATGCTTGTTTGAAATGCCATCAGGTAAAATGTGGCGGGCCAATCCCAAGAATCAAAAAATTATACATTGAATAATTTATTCAAATGAAAAGAGAGATTATTCAAACTTCGGATGGATCAACCACCATACATTTGCCGGAATGGAACGAAAATTATCATTCCAAACACGGAGCAATCCAAGAGGCGAAACACGTGTTCATAAAAAACGGACTTTCCTTATTTGAAGGGAAGTCCGTTTCCATTTTGGAAATAGGTTTTGGAACAGGTTTGAATGCATTCATCACTTTTTTGGAAGCAAAAAAAAACGATCAAAAAATTGATTATGTTGGAGTAGAAGCCTACCCAGTTTCCTTTGAAGAAGTGGAGCAGATGAACTATGTTTCCGAACTTGATGCAGAAAGTGAAGTTGAAATCTTCAAGAAAATGCACGATTCGGATTGGGATACAAATGTTAAAATTTCAGAATCGTTTTTGTTAAAGAAAAGAAAACAGTTTTTCAATGAAATAAATGATGTTGAGCAGTTTGATTTGATCTATTTTGATGCTTTCGGGTTTAGGGTACAGCCGGAGTTGTGGAGCACGGAAATTTTCCAAAAGATGTTCAATGCCTTAAAACGCAACAGTTATTTGGTTACGTATGCTGCAAGAGGTGTGGTGAAAAGAAGTATGCTTGAAGTTGGCTTTACAGTTGAGAAATTAGAAGGTCCTCCAGGCAAGCGAGAGATGTTTCGGGCCTACAAAAAATAGATTTAACATAATAGATAGTTTTAATTAACTAAAACGTTTTCGTTGGTATTGATATATTTTATAAATTTGATTCAACAAATACAAAATAGCTTAATTCTTTTATGAAAAAAACTATGTTTAGCTACACTAAAACGATTCTCGAAAGAGTAAGTTTTGACCCATTACTTTTTTGTAAGGAAGTAGAAAAGGCGTTAAAGATACTATTACCTTATGAAATAGAGCAATTAACAGATTGGCTGTTTCAGTACACACAGGAAAAGCCTGAATTGCAACATTGCCAATTACTATTAAACAAATAAAACTAAAGGAGCTTAAATGGCTCCTTTTTTTATTTCTTGTTTAATGGACTCACAATTTGTACGTTCTGGAAAACAATTGCTCCTTTAACGACTCCTGCAATTGTAGTTCTCAAGGCATCGATAATTTGAATTTTCAATTCCGTTTTTGGAAAAATCAAGCTTACTTCCCTTGCTGGTTTTGGTTCAACAAAATGATGCAATTTCTTTTTGTCTTTTTCGTTCAGGTCCAACGTATGCAAATAAGGAAGCAAGGTGGTTCCCAAACCTTCATCGGCCAATTTGATTAAAGTTTCAAAACTTCCGCTTTCCAATTGAAAGGAATTTCCTGTACTGATTCCGTTGCTTTTGCATAGATTCAGAATTCCATCGCGGAAACAATGTCCATCTTGTAGTAACAAAATCTCTTCAATATTCAAATCGGAAACTTCAATATCGCCTTTATGGGCTATTGTGTGATTTTCAGGAATATAAGCCACAAAAGGTTCAAAATAAAGTACAATTTCCTTCAACTTTTCTTCCATCAAAGGAGTAGAAGCAATTGCCGCATCAAGATGTCCGTTTTTAAGTTTTACTATAATTTCATCGGTGTTCAGTTCCTCAATTATCAGTTTTACTTTTGGGTATTTCTTAATGAAATTATTCAAGAACATAGGTAACAATGTCGGCATAATCGTTGGGATGATTCCTAATCTGAATTCGCCTCCAATAAACCCTTTTTGTTGCTCAACGATGTCTTTGATTCTATCGGCTTCAATTACGATATTCTTCGCTTGATTGACAATTTTTTGTCCAATATCAGTCAGCTGAATAGGTTTTTTGGTACGGTCAAAAATTTGGATACTCAACTCTTCCTCAATCTTTTGTATCTGCATACTCAAAGTAGGTTGAGTAACAAAACATTTCTCGGCTGCAAGTGTAAAATTCTTGTGTTCTGCAACAGCAAGAACATATTGTAATTGAGTGATTGTCATTATATAAATATTTGATGCAAATTTAAGAAAACAATAGCTTTTTATTATAGTTATCACGGTTATTTTTCAGTAATTTTATGCTAAATAAAACTCAAAAAAAATTATCATGAAAACCAATATTTTAGGACTGCCTGTTAAGGAATCTCAAGAAGTTGTAGCCGACTTGAACACGCTTTTATCTAACTTTCAAGTATACTATCAAAATTTAAGAGGAATCCATTGGAACATTCGCGGAAAGCGTTTCTTTGATCTTCATGTTAAATTCGAAGAATTGTATAACGATGCTCAACTAAAGATAGATTTAATAGCCGAAAGGGTATTGACAATAGGAGGAACGCCGTTGCATACATTCGAAGATTATATCAAACACAACAAATTGACGGTTGGAAAAAATATTTCAAACGATGAAAAAGCGGTTCATTTGATTGTCAATTCTTTATCTGATTTATTGAAAATTGAAAGAGAAATCTTGAACAAAACCGATGAGATTAACGATGAAGGAACAAATTCTATGATGAGCGACTTCATTGCCGAACAAGAAAAAACAATCTGGATGATGAGGGCTTGGCTAGAAGAAAGCTTATAAACCTCTAATAATTTTCTTATTTTAAAAGCCTGAATTAAATATTTAATTTAGGCTTTTTTATTGTTGTTAAATTTTAATTAAATTACTACTTTTAGTTTTTAATTAGAGGACATTCCTACTATTTTTGCGAATATGAAACTAGCAGTCAAACTTGTATTGATAATGTTTATCACATTTTTATCGACTCCCACAATTGTGAGCTTGATAAAACACAATTGTGACACGACTATTTTTTACAGCATGTCCGAAGAAGAGCAAGTTCATAAAGAATTAAAAGAAATTAAAGCAGAGATAAAGTTTACTGCAATCAATCTGTTTAAGATTTCTAAAATGTCTTCAAGCCTTATCATATCTGAAAATTTGTTGAAGCATGATAACGTTTCATCTTCCATATTTTCACCTCCACCTAACGTTTAATACAATTTTAGATTCAAATTTATTTTTGAATCTCCAAACCTTGTTTTCAAAAGAAGGTTAAAATCTTTGTATTCAATTTTAGTTAGGTATTATGACAAAAAAAATTAATCTTTTTGCCAACCTTAAATCCGATTTCGCATCTGGTTTAGTGGTTTTTTTGGTGGCACTTCCATTGTGTTTAGGAATCGCTTTAGCTTCTGGGGCACCACCGTTATCAGGAATTATTTCAGGTATTGTAGGAGGTATCGTGGTTGGTTTTCTAAGTAAATCACACCTAAGCGTTTCTGGACCTGCAGCAGGTTTAACGGCAATTGTCTTAACAGCAATTACCGATTTAGGTGCTTTTAATATATTCCTAACTGCGGTTTTGATATCAGGTATAATCCAGCTGATTCTTGGGTTTGTCAGAGCCGGAAGCATATCAAATTATTTTCCGACAAACGTAATCGAAGGAATGCTCGCCGGTATTGGTGTTATCATTATCCTAAAGCAAATCCCTCATGCAATTGGGTATGACGCTGATTTTGAAGGAGACGAAAGCTTTATTCAAAACGATGGAGGCAATACCTTTTCTTCCATAATGGGGTCTCTAGATTATATCCAGCTAGGTTCGGTAATTGTTACTTTAGTGTCGTTGGCAATCCTTATTTCTTGGGACAAGGTTGCTTTTCTGAAAAAACTAAAACTAGTACCAGCTGCTTTGGTGGCGGTTGTTGTCGGGATACTTTTGAACGAGTTTTTCACAGCTTCAGGGAGTTCGCTTGCCATATCAAAAGATCATTTAGTTTCATTACCAGTTCCTACCAGCTTAGAAGATTTCAAAAACATCATCGTTTTGCCAGATTTTGCAGGATTTATGAATTCTAAAGTTTGGATCGTTGGAGCGACCATCGCAATCGTAGCTTCAATCGAAACCCTTTTATGTATTGAAGCTGCCGATAGAATGGACGTCCAAAAAAGATATACCGATACTAATGTTGAATTAAAAGCACAAGGAATTGGTAATATGTTGAGTGCTCTTCTAGGAGGTTTGCCAATGACTTCGGTTGTTGTTCGAACTTCAGCCAATAACAATGCTGGTGCAAAATCAAAAATGTCGGCTATCATTCATGGTGTTTTATTGCTAATTAGTGTTCTGGCTATACCCTTTTTATTGAATAAAATTCCGTTGGCAACTTTAGCGGCTGTGCTTTTATTGGTAGGTTATAAATTGGCAGTTCCAAACATCAAGCACTTCGCTTCCTACATGCCAAAGGAAGTAAACTTTTTGATTATCGCTTTAGTTACCATAAAAATTGCTTATGATGTAACACATATAGCTGGTATTGCAGTAATAATTTGTGCCGTTATTTCCCTAGCAATCTTGGCTTATTGTATTTATAAATTCACAAAAGTTATTGAATTTAGAAAAATGATAACCCGAAACCAATATCTATACTTTCCATTTTTTGCAACAACAATCGCTGTAGTCTTTACAGATTTGCTAAAAGGTGTAGCCCTAGGTATCATCATCAGTATCATTTTTATTTTAAGAGGAAATCTGAAAAGAGCCTACCGTTTTAGAAAAGAAAAATTCGAAGACGGTGATGTTATCCGAATAGATTTAGCACAAGAGGTGTCCTTTTTGAATAAGGCGGCCATAAAAACTACCTTATCAGAAATTCCAGAAAATTCAAGAGTTGTAATCAATGCTTCAGATACAGTTTATATCGCACATGATGTCTTAGATTTAATCCAAGAATTTGCAACCATAAGAGCGGCAGAAGATAATATCAAGGTAAAATTGAAAGGTTTTAAAAAGGCCTACGAACTAGACGATATCAACGATGAAAGCAATCATGTCTTTTTTGAAAGCTATGAAGAAGCACAATTAAGAAAACAAGCAAAAATGGATTACAATCAATGTATTGCCATACTTGAAGAAAAAAGAAAAACAGAAGAAAAATAAATACAGTAAAAAAATATTTATAATTTAAAAATTAAAAAAGATGAGCGATTTTTATAAAAAAATAATTGACGGAAACAAAAAATGGGTTGAAACAAAAATCAACCAAGACCCACAATATTTTGAAAAACTTTCACACGGACAATCACCACCTCTTTTATGGATTGGATGTTCGGACAGCCGTGTTCCTGCGAATGAAGTAATTGGAGCACAACCGGGCGAAGTTTTCGTTCACAGAAACATTGCGAATATGGTAGTACATTCAGATATGAACATGTTGAGCGTTTTGGATTATGCCGTAAATGTTCTGAAAGTGCAGCATGTAATCGTTTGTGGACATTACGGTTGTGGTGGAGTGAAAGCGGCAATGGGGAATGATTCTATCGGATTAATCGACAATTGGATCCGTCATATCAAAGATGTTTACAGACACCACCATGAATATTTGGATTCCATCAAAGACGAAAAAGACAGGTTCAATGCTTTTGTAGAATTGAATGTTAAGGAGCAGGTTCTGGACCTTGCCAAAACTTCAATCGTTCAAGGAGCTTGGAAAAACGGTCAAGACCTGAACCTTCACGGATGGGTTTATGGTTTGGATTCAGGAATTGTAAAGGATTTGGAAGTAAACCTTTCTTCTAATAAAGATTTAGATACTGTCTATCAGTTACAGTTTTAAAAGTAATTATAAAGTTAAAAAATCCACTCTCGAGTGGATTTTTTATTCCTCCAAATTCTCATTAAATGCCGAAGGAAGCATTTTTGGAATAAATTTTATTAGGATTGGCAACAGCAAACTTCCGCCAGGCAAAAGGAAGATCGTCAATGATGGTATGGTTTTACAAATCTCAAGCAATTGCTTCTTCACCTTTTTCTTTTCCTTTTCGTCCAAATCCCTTTTGGCAGAATGGGCCAGTAAAACCATCAATTCGCCACTTTGGGAAATTTCCTTCATCAGCCTGTTTTTATTTCGCGTAATCAAAACCACAACCGTTTGAGTTGCCTGATCGTAAAAATGTTTTACAGGATTCGAGTAATTGAAATAAGGAATTTCTTTTTTATGCTTTTCGATAAAATAATCGGTAGTCGTGATACTCTCTGCAACAAAATCTTTTGAAACGCCCATCAAATCGGCCAATTGATAAAGAAAGGAAGCCTCGTCTTTTTCCATATTTTCATCATTCCACAAAGCCATTCCCGCCATATCAATGAGGTAATATTGTTCCAAGTTATCTTTGAAATAATCCAACTCCAATGCCTCAAGATTTTCTACATTGATTTTTGAGAATTTCGTAAAACGAACCGATGCTTCAAAAAGTTTGGTCAGAAGCTCGTCATATTTTGATGGATTATTTTTTGTTTTAAGTGCCAACGAAACAATACTCACAATCGTTTCCTCCAGTTTCTTCAAATAATTATGCGGAATACTTCCGTTAATCAAATATTGCCTGAAAGCCAAAACATCTTCAAAAAGAAGTGCATTGGTCAGGATGTGCGAGAAATTTTTACTGATGATGTTGTCGTTCGTCTGAACCCTTTCGTCAATCATCTTCTCAAGTTCCTGCGATAGAGAACTCCCAGGAAGCATTTTTTTTAACAAACTGAAACCTTCCGGATGCATTTCCTTATAAAACAAAACCGCCTTTTCAATAAATAGTTTAGGGTCGCTTTCGTGTGTCACCATCCCGAAAACGCTGTACAAAGTGTTCAGTAAAGCCACTTTCGAAATCTCTTCAGAAGTCCAACCTTTTGAATTTATAGGAGTGGTTGTGTCAAACGAAACGATATGCCCATAAACAAATCCCGTCTCGCGAATCTTTTTATAAAATAAATCAGAATAGCCCACGACAGGAAGCAGAAGAGGTTTCTGCTCTGCAAAAAATTTGTCAATCCAGCCGTTTGCCGAAGCATTAATCATTTCGCATTATTTTATGCAAAGCTATCTCTTTTTTTGAGAAATTCGCAACAAAATCAATCTCTTTTACCCTTGTTTTTGTACTGTCGCAACAAGGTTTTATTAAAGTCGTCTTCGGCTTTTTTGAGCTTCAAAATCTTCACCGGACTCAAAACCGTTTTCAAGCTCGCCATAAATTTTTTACGGTTCTGATACAAGTCGTCTTCAACACTTTCAATCTGAACAATCATAGCCGAAGCTTGCTTATCTGTTAGATTATCAACAGATTCCGAATCCAATTTATCCTTGATCATCTTCATCTTTTCATGACGCAACTCAAATTGCTTGGCATCATAGGCATTATAAATCGGCCAAAACTTCTCCGCTTCAGTGGCTGTAAGCGACAAGTTATTGGTCAAGTAGGCCACTTTCAAGGCTTTCACTTTTTCCTTCTTCGGCCCTTGGGCATAAAATGAAAAGGAAATCAGGAGCATCAGGGCAAGTATAAATTTATTCGTTTTCATAAATATAATTTTCAAAGTTGTTATTTGTAGTCAAAATATCTTCAATTGTTTTATCTTCCAAAGCCAAATCCATATCAAGGCTCTGAATATCCTCGCTGTCTAGCAAATTAATCAAATCATACTGCGAAATATTCGACTGGTAGGCCAGATAGTTTTCCATCGAAACCGCATCAATTTCTCCGTTATTTGAAGTATAATTAAAGTAAACAGGAACCATCAAAGCCAAGACTAAAACCGCCACGGCACTCATCATCCAAGTTCTCCTTCTAGCAAAAAGCGGAATCACTTTTGGTTCCTGAACAGGCAAATGCTGCATCATTTTCAGCTGAAAATCATCAAAATAACCCTCTGGAGTTTTAAATCCAGTGCCAATTTTTGGTTCTTTATCTAAATTAAAATCATTCATAATCATAAGACGTTTATTAGTAGCAAAGGTTTAATCCCTTTTCATAAAATCCTCAATTTTTTTCACCGCATGAAAGTACGAAGCCTTCAATCCGCCAACCGAAGTTCCCAGTATTTCCGATATCTCCTCATATTTCATCTCCTGAAAATACTTCATCTTAAAAACAAGCTGTTGCTTTTCAGGAAGTTCCACAATTGCTTTTTGGAGTTTCAAATGAACCGCATCGCCATCAAAATAATCATCGGCCCTCAAATTCTCCACCTGCTTCTGCTGGAAAGCCTCACTCGTTTGTCCGTTTCGCTTCGCCTTTGCATTAATAAAAGTGATGGATTCGTTCGTTGCAATTCTGTAAATCCACGAAAACAACTTACTATCTCCCTTAAAATTCTTCAAATTCTGATACACCTTCACAAACGTATTCTGCAAAACATCATCAGCATCATCGTGGTTCAAAACAATATTCCGAATGTGCGAATAAAGCGGACGTTTAAAATCAGCCAATAGCCGTTCAAACGCAACATTTTGCGTCTTCGTGTCCAGCAAAGCCTTTATAAAATCCTTTTCGTTCTCCAAAACCAATCGTTTTCAATTTGACTAAAGATAAGCCAAAAGGTTTAATGTAGTTGTATTTTTAGGAGCAAAAACTTCGGGCATCTTTTTCACATCGTCCCGCCTTCCTTCCAAATCTTTTCTTTTTTTAAAGGAAAAAAAGAAAAGGATTTTCCTTCCAGTCGGGGCTAAACCCAATGGCTTTTTCCTTTTTTAATCTTTCTGACCAATATTGTCGAAAAACCTAATGAATAATTTTTGCCTCAGATTCCACAGATTTTAAAACCAATCTGTAAAATTTTTTTTAATCTGTGAGAATCTGTGGAATCTGTGGCAAAAAAACTTTTCTATTTTATAAGAGAATAATCTGTGAATCAGTGGCAAAAAAACAATTCAAAATCCCTTAACTTTGCCCTAAACACATTCCAATGATTTCTGCCCAATTCTATAAGATATTAAGCCAAAGCTTCCCATTCAGCCCAACCTATAAGCAGGACATCTTCTTCCAGCAAATCGCAGAATTCATCACCAATGAAAACCAGGACGAAATCTTTGTCCTAAAAGGATATGCCGGAACCGGAAAAACGACCGTAATTTCAAACATCGTCAACAATCTTATAGAAGTCAAAAAAAAATACGTCTTGTTGGCTCCAACAGGTCGAGCCGCCAAGGTAATCGCCAATTATTCCAACAAGCCCGCCTTTACCATCCATAAAAAAATATATTTCCCCAAGAAAGGAGCAGGAGGAGGCGTGACCTTCACTATGCAACAAAACAAACACAAGAACACCATCTTCATCGTCGATGAATCTTCTATGATTTCCGATTCAGATTCAGGTGATAAGATGTATGCAAACGGTTCACTTCTGGACGACCTTATATTTTACGTCTATACCGGACACAATTGCAAGATGATTCTGCTTGGCGACACAGCCCAGCTTCCGCCCGTAAACATGGACATTTCTCCAGCTTTAGATATTGATTCGCTTTCCTTGCATTACGACAAGGAAGTAAAATCTATAGAATTAGATGAAGTAATGCGTCAGGAGGAAAACTCTGGAATCCTCTTCAACGCCACCGAACTCCGTGATTTATTAAAGGACGATTTATACGATACGTTTCAATTCAAATTAAAGGGTTTCAAGGACATCGTTCGCCTTACAGATGGCTATGATATTCAGGACGCCATCAATTCGGCTTATAGCAATTATAGTATAGAAGATACCGCTTTTATTGTTCGTTCCAATAAAAGGGCCAACCAATACAACCAGCAAATCCGCACCCGAATCCTCGACAAGGAAAGCGAATTATCAACCGGAGATTTCCTGATGGTCGTAAAAAATAATTACTTTTGGCTCAAGGAAACCGACGAGGCAGGATTTATTGCCAATGGCGATATCATCGAGGTTTTGGAAATGTTTGGCATCATGGAACTCTACGGATTCAAATTCGCAAAGGTCAAAATCCGAATGGTCGATTATCCCAACCAGATTCCGTTTGAAACCATCCTATTATTGGACACCATTACAAGCGAATCACCGTCCTTAACCTACGAAGAATCCAACCGATTGTACCAGGAAGTGATGAAGGATTACGAAAATGAAACCACCAAATATAAGAGGTTCCAAAAAGTAAAGGAGAATGAGTTTTTCAATGCATTGCAAGTCAAGTTTTCCTATGCCATCACTTGCCATAAATCGCAAGGAGGCCAATGGAATACGGTTTTTATCGAACAACCGTATTTACCGGATGGCATCAACAAGGATTATGTAAGATGGCTGTATACCGCTATCACCAGAGCAAAAGATAAATTATATTTGATAGGATTTAAGGATGAGTATTTTATAGAATAGTATTGATTATTTTTAGTTGGAATTAATTGTAAATAATATAATGAAAAGATTAACAACAATATTCTTTATGTTTTTGACATTGCAAATAGCTTTTGCTCAAGAACCAGAATCGCTCATTAAACAGAAGATTGTTGATAAGTCAGAAGTTGTAATTGAGAAAATAGGGAACAGAGGATTGCTCTCGAAAACAGGAAATGTTTATTTTGTTGAAGATGATTTACAAACAATAACTGCTTATGGGAATCAGAAAAAAATATGGCAGATAAATATTTTAAAAATATTAGGAAAGCCTGAAGTTGGAAAGCCATTTATTCGATATTTAATACTAAGCGATACAAATTTAACGGTCATTTATGGAAAGCATAGTTTTGCAAAGTTAAGCTTAATAGATGGTAGCATAATATCTTTCGGCTCAGATTAAAACTTAGCAAAAACATAAAACATATAAATTACAACAAATAACAATGAAAGTAATTGCCGTCATACCAGCAAGATACGCCTCAACAAGATTTCCCGCAAAATTAATGCAGGATTTGGGAGGCAAAACCGTTATTTTAAGAACTTATGAAGCCAGTGTCGCCACAGGATTGTTCGATGATGTCTTTGTAGTAACCGATTCCGATTTGATTTACAACGAAATCATTTCAAACGGCGGAAAAGCCATCATGAGCATCAAGGAACACGAATCTGGAAGCGACCGAATTGCCGAAGCCGTTGCCGATATTGATGCTGACATCGTAGTAAACGTACAAGGCGATGAACCGTTTACAGAAAAAGGTCCGTTGGAACAAGTACTTTCCGTCTTTAAAAATGACCTTGATAAAAAGATAGATTTAGCTTCCCTGATGCGCGAAATCACCAACGAAGACGACATCAATAATCCCAACAATGTAAAGGTTGTAGTAGATCAGAATGATTTCGCCTTATATTTTTCCCGCTCTGTGATTCCTTATCCAAGAGAAAAAAATGTGGGTGTTCGCTATTTCCAACACATAGGAATTTACGCCTTCCGCAAACAAGCTATTATGGATTTCTACAGCCTTCCGATGAAATCTCTGGAAGCTTCAGAAAAACTGGAACAATTACGCTACCTAGAATTCGGAAAAAGAATTAAAATGGTGGAAACCACTCATGTCAGCATCGGAATTGATACTCCTGAAGATTTAGAAAAGGCTAGGAAGATGTTATAAAAGTTGATTGAGATATTAAAGTAAACCTTTCTAAAAATATAAAACTTTGCGTCTTAGCGACTTTGCGAGAAATAGTTACTCGCAAAGTCGCTAAGACGCAAAGCTGGTAAAAAGATAGCTTTGAAATATCAATTTTGTACTTCCAACAATACAAAAGATTTTTCAAAGCTTTCATCAAAGTGAATGCTTCTCAAATTCTCCAAAGAAATTGTCCCGGTAATGTAACCCGATTCGTGGTTCAAATACGACTCATCAATATTTAAAAAATGTTTCTTCAAAGTGATAGCATCTTCCACTTGATGACGCAAAAACACCTTCAAGTTCACATCATCCGACAAACTCAAATTCTCTTGTTGTGCAATTTTTTTATATTCATATTGATAATCATAACTCAAAGCCGAAATATCACTCAAAACCGCAGAAGCAGTAGGATGAGCTCCGGCACCTTTGCCTACAAAAAACTGTTCGTCGGCAAAACTCGTCTTCGTAATCACACCATTAAAAACATCATCCACATTAAACAATCGGTCTTCTGAATCAATAAATTTCGGAATTACGAATGCCGAAATTGTCCCATCTGCATTCTTGAAAGCCTGTGCCACCAATTTAATTTTCAATCCTTTTTCACGGGCATATTTTAACTCCAAACCACCAATTGAGTTGATGCCAATATTCAGTAAATCATCAGGTTTTGCAATGTATCCGAAAGAATGTGCCAACAAAATCAGCAATTTATATTTCGCATCAAAACCACCTGTGTCCAAAATCGGATTACTTTCGGCAAAACCTTTATCCTGAGCCTCTTTCAATGCCTCTTCATACGACAAATTATCCTTAAATGTCTTCGTCAAAATATAATTTGTCGACCCATTCACAATCCCCTGAATCGATTCCAAAAGGTCATTGTCATAATATTCCTCAAGATTTCTGATGATGGGAATACTGGCACAACAAGCCGCTTCATACAACAACGGAACCTGATATTCACGTTGCAATTCAAGCAATTCCTCAAAATGTTCCGCAATCATTTTCTTGTTGGCCGAAACCACCGCTTTTCCGCTTTTCAAAGCACGCGTCACAATTTCATAAGCCGCTTCAGCATCATCAATCAGCTCCACAATCACATTTATTTCGGGATCATTAAAAATATCTTCCTTGTTGAACGTAAAATTTTCAGCGCCAATTTCACGCTTCTTATCCTTATCCTTGACACAAATATTCTTAATGTTGGCCTTCAAACCAGGCGTTTTTTGCAACACCTCATACAATCCAAAACCTACACATCCAAACCCGAACAAACCTATATTTAATTTTTTTCTTGACATTTTCTTTTATTTTTTTATTCAACACGAATCACACTAATTTTCACGAACAAAAATTTGTGCTAATTTGTGCAATTCGTGTTATATTTTTTTTGGAGCAAAACCCAAGGCATCTTCTCAATCCATTTTCCCGCTTTCCACTACTATCTTTTTGTTCCGAACCCCGGAACAAAAAGGATAGTAGCTACAATCGGGGCTAGATGAAATCTTTAGGTATTTTTTAAACTTTTTGACAAACTGTTGCTGTTCTCCTGCAAGGTTTTCAAAACCTTGTAGGTCTTTTTTTCGCAAAGCTTTTTTAGATTATACCTACAAGGTTTTGAAAACCTTGCAGGAAATTCGTTTAGTTCAACGACGAAGCAGTTTCTACATTCACTTTAACCGCATTTTCAATCGCCTGTTTCAAATCGGCAATCAAATCATCAGCATCTTCCAAACCAACAGAAAGACGGATCAAGCTATCGGTAACACCAGACTGGTATCTTTTTTCAACCGGAATCGATTTATGCGTCATTTCGCAAGGCAAACAACACAAGCTTTTCACGCCACCCAAACTTTCTGCGAGTTTGAATAATTTTGTTCCCGAAACAATTCTCGAAGCCAATTCCTTATCATCAATCACCAAATCGAAAGTGACAACACCACCAAAATATTTCTGTTGGCTTTTTGCAATTTCGTGGTTCTGATGTGTTTTCAAACCAGGATAAAAAACGTTTTTGATTAGTTTTTCAGTTGTCAAGAATTCAGCCACTTTCTGTGCATTTTCAGCATGTTGCTTGATTCTCAAACTCAAAGTTTCAATTCCTCGGATCACCAACCAGCTGTCGAATGGCCCAAGTATGGCACCCGAAGCATTTTGTATAAATTTGATTTTAGCACCCAATTCTTCCGTAGCGGTAATAACCAAGCCGGCAATCAAATCGCTATGTCCAGAAATGTATTTTGTAGCACTGTGAACAATTAAATCCGCTCCATATTCAATTGGTTTTTGGGCAATTGGCGAAGCAAAAGTATTGTCAACACAAAATAAAACATTGTGTTCTTTTGCAATTTTTCCAATCGCTCTCAAATCGGCAATCTTCAAGGTTGGGTTGGTTGGCGATTCAATCCAAATCAAAGCCGTCTTGTCTGAAATGGCATTGGCAACATTTTGGGCATCTGTCGCGTCAACATATTTAATACTGATTCCGAATTTCTCATAAATGTGCGTGAATAAGCGGAAAGCTCCACCATAAATGTCATCAACTGCAATAATTTCGTCTCCAGTTTTCAACAATTTCACAACTGCATCGATGGCAGCCAAACCGCTTGAAAAGGCATAACCATTTGTTCCGTTTTCTAATTTGGCAGCCAAATCTTCCAAGACCTTTCTCGTCGGATTGTTGCTTCTTGCGTAATCGAAACCTTTGTGAACGCCAGGTTCTTCTTGTACGAAAGTTGAAGTTTGGTAAATCGGCACCGAGATTGAACCGGTTAATTCGTCTACTGGAATGTAGTTTAGGATTTGTGTTTGCTCTTGCATCTTTAAAATTTTTAATGTTTGTAAATATTTTTTTTGTTGATTAAAAAAAACATTCAAAACCAGATATCAGAGGAGCATAAACAAAAAATGCTCTTCCGATAAGTCAGAAGAGCATATAATATTTTGAGGTATTATAAACAATTTCTAAGCTTATCTTTCCCCGCCATTGGCAAGGGTTGAAGGTAGCACCTTAAACACAAAAGTGATCAGGTTGCTAAGACGTCATCGGGTCAATTCCCTCGGTCTTTCTGGATAAGAATAATTTTTTAAAGAACTTGAGTGCAAATTTAGAGCATAAAAATTTATAAATCCAAATAAATTTTGAATTATTTTTTAAATCATTGAATTTAAGTGTTTTAAATATGTATTTGATTGGTTTATTTACAATTAATTTTTTATTTCGAGGTTGATACTGTTATTAAAACATCCTAAAAATATCAATAACAATTCGTAAATTTGAAACTTATTGAGTCGTTCAAAAAATCCTATGAAAAAATATTTACTACTTTTTTTTCTTCAAATCACTGCTTTTTCATTTGCCCAAATTGAAGATGCCTGGGTATATTTTAACGATAAGCCAGATACAGCTTTTTACCTTGAAAATCCATTGGAAATGCTCTCGCAAAGAGCTTTGGATAGGAGGAATTTGCAAAATATTCCATTGGATGAAAAAGATGTACCAATTGCCATTTCATACATCGAACAAATTACAAATTCAGTTGGAATTACCGTAATGGCGAAATCAAAATGGCTGAATGCCTTGCACATTCGCGGAACAATTTTGGACATACAAAACCTTGAAAATTTAGAATTCGTAGATCATGTGGATTTTGCAAATAAAAGCCTCAATAATGGAAATTTAGAGCGAAATGCCAATCAGCAACGAGCAAGTAATGTTAATAAAAACCTCGAAGCTTTAGTGACTTTTGGTTACGGAAATTCAAACATTCAGATTGAAATGCTCAACGGACATCTGCTTCACGAACAGGACTTTACAGGAACTGGAAAGATAATTGCAGTTATGGATACTGGTTTTGTGGGTGTTGATGTGACGAGTCCATTTCAAAGAATGCAGGAGAATAATCTGATTTTAGGAGGTTATGATTTTGTAAATTCAAGCACCAATTTTTATGGTGGTGGATCTCACGGAACGATGGTACTTTCCACAATGGGAGGTTTTGTAGAAAATCAACTTGTTGGAACGGCTCCTGATGCTCATTATTGTCTTTTTGTAACGGAAGATATCAATGGAGAAAATCCAGTTGAAGAATCTTTTTGGGTTGAAGCGGCTGAAATGGCGGATAGTTTGGGTGTGGATATCATCAATACTTCGTTGGGTTATTTTGGCTATGATAATCCTGATTACAGCTATACTTATGAAGATATAAATGGCACAACTTCGTTTATTTCAAGAGGTTCAGAAGTTGCCTTTTCCCGTGGGATGATTTGTGTTACTTCGGGTGGAAATTCAGGAACTACCGAGAATCCTCATATTGCAGTTCCAGCTGATGCAGAACATACTTTAGCCGTTGGAGCCGTTATGCCTGATGAAAGCTATGCGACTTTCAGTTCCATCGGGCCTTCTTTTGACGGAAGGGTCAAACCGGATGTGATGGCACAAGGTAAAAATGCTGTTGTTTCGAATGCCATTGGAGAGATTGTAACATCCGATGGGACTTCGTTTTCAGGTCCCATTACTGCAGGATTGGTGGCTTGTTTATGGCAAGCTTTGCCTGATAAAACCAATGCAGAAATCATACAGTTGATAAAAGAATCTGCAAATTTATATGCTACTCCGAATGCTCAATTTGGGTATGGAATTCCCGATTTTGATTTGATTATTCAGAATGCTTTAGGAGCGAATTCATTTGTTGAAAATAAATTTATTGTGTATCCAAATCCTGTTGAAAATGTATTGAATTTGAGTTTTTCAAAAGGCTTTAAAACTGGAGAAATCAGTATTTACAATAGTTTAGGACAAAGGGTTTTATTGGAAAAAATGAACGCTAATCTATCTCATTTATCTTTGGAAGATCTTGCTTCTGGAATTTATTTTTATGAAATAGTTTCTGGGGATGTTTCACAGAAAGGGAAATTAATAAAGAAATAAAGATGCCGTTTACATTTTCTCATCCGGCAATTGTTTTGCCTTTGGCTCTTTTGCCTAAACGATTTTTCTCTTTAACCGGACTTGTGGTTGGAAGTATGATTCCTGATTTTGAGTACTTTTTAAGAATGAAACTACAGAGCAATTATAGCCACACTTTAGAAGGTGTTTTTTGGTTTGACTTACCTCTTGGAATCTTGGCGTCGTTCGCATTTCATAATTTTGTGAAGAAGAGTTTTATTGATAATTTACCTTTATTTTTAAAATCAAGATTTTCTATTTTCAAAGCATTTGATTGGAATGCATATTTCATTAAAAATTGGTTGATTATTTGTATCTCAATCCTCATTGGAGCTTTTTCTCATCTTCTTTGGGACAGTTTCACTCATTATGATGGCTATTTTGTGAACAAGTTTCCTATTCTTCAAGACAGTGTCCTTTTTTTAAATTTAGAAATGCCTATTTTAAAGATAGCACAACATGCAAGTACATTCTTGGGTGCGATTTTAATTTTTGTGGTTATAATAAAAATGCCAACACAGGAGATTCAACATCAAAAAATAAACATTAATTATTGGTTCTTTATCTTTATAAGCTCATCGTTAGTTACAATTTTTAAGGTTTGGATTGTAGAGGATCATAAATTTGGAAACTTATTAGTAACTTATATAGCATCGTTATTGTTGTCATTAATTTTTTGCCCATTATTTTTGCCGAAAAAAAAGAACGAAATTTTGTAAGTTTGAAAGTTTAAAAACACAAAAGACGATCCCTTTTAGCCCCGACTGGAGGGAATCTCGTCTTTTGGGATGAGATGGAAGGAAGGCGGGAAAATGGATTGAAGATAAGGCCCAAGCGATTCGCTCCAAATAAAAAATCAATTAGAATATCAATTTTCAATATTTAGAAATGAACAAAATCACAGAATTATTCAATATAAAATACCCAATTATTCAAGGGGGAATGATTTGGAACAGCGGTTATAAATTGGCAAGTGCCGTTAGTAATTCAGGCGGTCTGGGCTTGATTGGTGCGGGTTCGATGTATCCTGATGTTTTGAGGGAACACATCCAGAAATGCAAAAAAGCAACCGATAAACCGTTTGGTGTTAACGTTCCGATGCTGTATCCGAATATCGAAGAAATCATGAATATTATCGTGGAAGAAGGCGTGAAAATCGTTTTTACTTCGGCTGGAAATCCCAAAACGTGGACAGCTTTCTTGAAGGAAAAAGGAATTACGGTCGTTCACGTTGTAAGTAGTTCAAAATTTGCCTTGAAAGCCCAAGAAGCGGGTGTTGATGCGGTCGTAGCCGAAGGTTTTGAAGCCGGTGGACATAACGGCAGGGAAGAAAGTACAACCTTGACATTGATTCCGATGGTTCGTGAAAAAATACAAATCCCGTTGATTGCGGCAGGTGGAATTGCAACTGGAAAAGCGATGTTAGCCACAATGATTCTAGGTGCCGATGGCGTTCAAGTTGGTAGCCGTTTTGCAGCTTCGTTTGAAAGTTCGGCTCACGAAAATTTTAAGCAGACCATTGTGGATTTGGAAGAAGGTGGAACACAAGTTACTTTGAAAGAATTGGCTCCTGTTCGATTAATCAAAAATAAATTCTATCAGGATGTTCAGAATTTGTATGCAAAAGGACCTTCGGTTGAAGATTTGAAGACATTATTAGGAAGAGCTCGTGCAAAACGAGGAATGTTTGAAGGCGATTTGGTGGAAGGCGAACTGGAAATAGGGCAGGTTTCGGGCTTGATTCACGAAATAAAATCGGTTGCAGCTATTGTCGATGATATGATTTCGGAATTTGAAGAGGCGAAGAAAACGATAGTTACATTTTAAATTTAACCGCAAAGGCATAAAGTTTTACGCAAAGTTCGCAAAGCATTATTCAAGAAATAACTTTGTGAACTTTGCGTTTTTTCCTTTGTGTTCTTTGCGGTTAAAATTTTTAATCATGCCCCAAATTATAAATCTCCATAATGTCTTTCAACACATGGTCGAAATCAATTTTTAGGTCGATGAGTTTCCCAGAATGGATATCGAAAACCCAACCATGCACTTTCAAACCTCTTTCTTTATAGGCTTTTTGCACAGCAGCAGTTTTTATCAAGTTGATGCATTGTTCTTGAACATTCAATTCTACCAAACGATTGTAGCGTTGATTTTCATCTTCAATGGCATTCAATTCTTTTTTGTGCAAACGATAGACGTCGCGGATATTTCGCAACCAAGGGTTTAAAATTCCTAAATCTTTAGCTTCCATAGCCGCTTTTACACCTCCACAAAAATAATGTCCACAAACTACAACGTGGTTTACTTTGAGATGTTCAACGGCATAATTCAAAACCGACATCACGTTCAAATCGATACTGATTACCATATTGGCAATGTTTCTGTGAACAAACACTTCGCCAGGTTGAACTCCCATCAAATCTTCGGCAGTGACACGGCTGTCAGAGCATCCAATGTAAAGAATTTCAGGACTTTGACCTTTTGATAAATCAGAAAAATAATCGGGATTAACTGCTAATTTATTTGCAATCCAGTTTTCATTATTCTTAAACACATTTTCTATTTCCATAGTCTAAATTCTTAAAATTTATTCTCGACTTCAGCCGCTTGAAGCATCAGATAATGCAAATCGGTATTCTTGATGAATGGTTTCAAGAGTTCGCTTCCTGGTCCAAACATTGCCAACTCCACATAATCGGCTGAGTGGTCCATACTAATCCAGCCAACAGAATTGGTTTTTTCTTGCATTTCGGCGAAAGCCTTAAATGGCAATTTCTTGTAATTATACAAACCGCCATCTTCCTTGTGCAAACCATCATAATAGCTCAAAACTGTTTTTGCATCTTCTTCATTTACTATAGTTCCATTAGCAAATTCAATGATTTCTCGCACTTGTGCAACCGTCGAAGTAGGGTGAATTTCATTCAAAAGCCATTCGTTTGTGTGTTTGTATTTCTGAATCGAATCAAAATTTGTGTTAGCATTTTTTCCATAAATGATCCCAGGATTTGCATTTCCGTGGTCGGTTGTGATGATAATCAATGTGTTTTTATCCTTTTCAGCAAAATCAATCGCCACTTTCACCGCCTCGTCAAAGGCAACTTGATCATAAAGCAATCCGCCAATATCATTTGCATGAGCTGCCCAATCTACCTTTCCTGCCTCAACCTGAAGTACAAAACCATTCTTGTGATTTTTCATTTTTTCAATGGCTTTCTGCGTCATTTCGGCCAAAGTCGGAGTCGTTTCCTGCAATTTCACATCATTATTTCGATCAATCGAGTAGGGAAGTGCATCTTCTGCAAAAACACCCAAAATAGGTTTTTCATTGTTCGTGTTCATCATCTCCGAGCGGTTTCTCGCCACCTGAAAACCCTTCGATTTGAAAGCCTCCAAAATGTCTTTTTTATCTTTTCTGGTAGCAGGAGAAAAATAATTCAAACCGCCGCCCATCATGATATCAAAACCCAAATCAAGATACATTTCCGCAATATCATCCTGGCTGTTTCTGCTTTTCGTACTCACGCAAAATCCCGCAGGAGTCGCATGCGTGATCGGAACCGTGGTCACGCAACCCGCCATTTTGCCCGATTTTTTAAACTTTTGCCAAATAGGTAAGTTTGTTTCGCCATTCGGGCCAATGTTCAGCGAACCGTTGTTCACTCTAAAACCGCCACCCCAAGACGAACTCGCTGCAGCCGAATCTGTCACAATAGAACTTGCCGAAGCCGTGTCCATCAAAGCTCTCGAAACCCTATTGTCTTTGTATAATTGCATCCAATTTGAGCCTTTTCCCGTCTTCCTGTTCAAATACAAATCCGCCATGTTCAAAGTGCCGCTGCTCATCCCGTCACTCACCAAAATAATGATATTTTTCGCTTTTTTATTCTTGTCCAGACTTTCAAAATCAACATTCTTTGCCGTCAAGTCAAACGGATTCAAAACCGCAGCTCCAATAGTAAATAACGATCCGTTTCTAAAAAACTTCCTTCTATCCATTTCTGTTTGTTTTAGATTCCAAAGATAAAAAACCAAACGCTAACCGATATTATATTTATGTTATTTCAGCACAATTATCAGAAGCGAATCGTTAGGGCATTTTGGGAATCGATTTTCCTGCTGGAGCAACTCGCTTTGTCTCGTTTTTTAAGAACGAGACAAGAGCTCAAACAATTGCACCATCAGGGCTAGGAGGAAACAATTAGAACTTTGGAAACTTTTCCAAAATTGTCCTCCAATCTGGAAGAATTTGTAAAAATTAGTGTAATTCGTGTAAATATTTTAAAAGCAAAAAAATCCAATAAAATGAATTATTGGATTTAGTCCGACAGATTCCTAGGCCTGTCAGTAAACAATCTAAAATTTCGGTTGAAAAAAAGTGCCTAAAACTATACTTCTAGAGCAACCGGAACTTCAAATGGTATTTGGTTTTTAAGTAAATCTTCAAAAGTTTCACGTTGTCTGATCAATACTCCTTTTCCATCAATCCACAACACTTCGGCAGGTTTAAACCTTGAGTTATAATTGGATGCCATCGAAAAGCAATAAGCTCCAGCATTTCTAAACGCCAAAATGTCGCCTTCTTTAATTTCTGATATCTTTCTGTTATTGGCAAAAGTATCCGTTTCACAGATGTATCCAACAACCGTATAAAAACGCTCTTTTGCTTTAGGGTTGGAAACATTCTCAATATGATGCTGTGAACCATAAAACATCGGTCGAATCAAGTGATTGAAACCACTGTCAATTCCAGCAAAAACTGTCGAAGTAGTTTGTTTCACCACATTCACTTTTGCCAAGAAAAAACCAGCCTCACTCACCAAGAATTTTCCTGGCTCAAACGCAAGTGTCAAATCACGGCCATATTCTTTTGCGAAAGCATTGAATCTTTTGGACAGTTTTTTTCCAAGTTCTTCAATATCCGTTTCGATATCGTCTTTTTTATAAGGTACTTTGAAACCGCTTCCAAAGTCAAGAAAATCAAGTTCCTTGAAGTTTTTTGCAGCATCAAAAAGGATTTCGGCGGCATAGAGGAAAACGCCAATATCCAAAATATCAGAACCTGTATGCATGTGAATTCCATTGATGTGCATTCCGGTATTCTCCACAATTCTCAAGATATGCGGCATCTGATGGATCGAAATCCCGAATTTACTATCAATATGTCCTACAGAAATATTGGCATTACCACCTGCCATGACATGTGGATTGATCCTAATACAAACCGGAACAGTTGGATGTTTCGCACCAAAATGCTCCAAGACAGAAAGGTTGTCAATATTAATCTGAACACCTAACTCGGCCACTTCTTCCAATTCTTCAAAAGAAACGCCGTTTGGAGTATAAATAATCCGATCGGGAGTAAAACCAGCATGTAAGCCCAATTGCACTTCCTGAATAGAAACCGTATCCAAACCAGAACCAATCTGTTTCAATAGTTGCAAAATAGCAATATTAGACAAGGCCTTGACAGCATAATTGATTCGAAGGCTTTCCACTTTTGCGAAAGCATCGGTTAGTCTTAAATATTGATTTTTAATTTTTTCAGCATCATAAACATATAGTGGATTACCGAATTCTTCTGCTAACTGAACTAATTCCTTTGGAGACATTTGCATTTAATTTTCAGCAAAAATAGCAAAGAGAATGATACAGAGCAATAGATTATATTAATATTAACAAAATACAACATTAAGTTATTTTTGAAACTAAATGTTTTAAAATCTGATTAATTTTATAAGAAAGCCATCCGTTTCAACTTGGCTTATAATTAAATTATTGGAGCTAATTGTATAGCAACCGTAATCAATGCTGTTTAAAAGAATGTTTTCAGGACATATTTCCGGTGTTGCAGTATTGAGTTGGAATCCATAATCATAAGTGCCAGTATCAAAGATATCCTGCATATTATCATCAGTATTGGTATTGATGACTTTCAGCTTGTTTGTACTTGGGTTAAATTCCCAACTGATGGTTCCTGGTTCATAAACGTGGTTGATTCCAACAAAGCCTCCCGATACTTGAACAAGATGCCATTTTCCTTCAATTTGTTGGTTTACAGGATTTCCATCGTCGTTGTTGCAGCAGCTGCTCAAGAAAACTAAAAGGAAAGCAACTATGATTAAATTAGTGATTTTCATGGGTTTATTTTTTGATGATTTCTTTTTAGATAGAAAAAATCAAAAAAGGTTGCTTCGAAATGTAATTATAAACTTGGCAAATCTCCCTTTCCCTTTGTAGGCAAATCAGTGTATCCCATCAAAAATAAATCGACTTCTCTTGCTGCTTCTCGACCTTCGGAAATGGCCCAAACAATTAATGATTGTCCACGTCTCATATCGCCAGCTGTAAAGATATTAGGTTTGTTGGTTTTGTATTGAGTTGCTTTATAATTGTTTCTTTCGTCTATTTCTAATCCTAATTGATCACTCAACGTTTTTTCAGGACCTGTAAATCCTAATGCCAAAAGAACCAATTCGCAAGGCCAAATTTTTTCTGATCCTTCTTTTTCAATGAGTTGTGGTCGTTGTCCTGGTGATATTTTCCAACTTACTTCAACGGTTTTTAAAGCGGTCAAGTTACCTTTTTCATCAGTAATAAATTCTTTGGTATTGATGAGCCAATTTCTCTCGCAACCTTCTTCATGGGATGAGGAAGTTTTGAGTTGCAACGGCCAAAATGGCCATGGAGTAGTTTCACTTCTCTCAACAGGGGGCTTTGGCAGGATTTCGAAATTGGTAACCGATTTGGCCCCTTGTCGGTTGGAAGTTCCAATACAATCCGATCCCGTATCGCCACCACCAATTACAATTACATTCTTTTCTGTTGCCGTAATTTGATTTGGAATCGTTTCGCCATATAAAACCTTGGTTTGCTGTGTCAGGAAATCCATCGCTTGAACAACACCTTTGCTTTCGATTCCTTTTGTTGGAAGTGATCTTCTTTCGCTAGCACCACCACATAAAACGATGGCATCAAAAGCATACAACTCTTGAACCGGAAAATTTACCCCAACATTTATATTGGTCTTGAAAACAATTCCTTCTGCTTCTAAAATGGCAACACGTCGATCGATGATTGCTTTTTCAAGTTTGAAATTCGGAATTCCATATCGCAACAATCCACCAATCTTATCGTCTCTTTCAAAAACGGTAACTAAATGTCCGGCTCTGTTGAGTTGTTGTGCTGTTGCTAATCCAGCTGGACCCGATCCAATAACTGCAACTGTTTTGCCTGTTCTTTTTTTGGGTGGTTGCGGTTTAATCCATCCTTCAGCAAAACCTCTTTCGATGATGTTTTTTTCTATGTTTTCGATGGCAACGGGAGCTTCAATCAGGCCAAGAACACATGATTTTTCGCAAGGTGCCGGACACAATCGACCGGTGAATTCTGGAAAATTATTGGTTGATTGCAAAATTTCCAAGGCACTTTGCCATTCTTCTTCATGCACCATGTCATTGAAATCGGGAATCAAATTTCCCAACGGACAAGCACTATGACAAAACGGAATACCGCAATCCATACATCGGGAACCTTGCTCTTTTATGGCATTTTTAGCCAGAGGAAGCGTAAATTCATTATAATTCAAAACACGTTCCTGCACTTCGATAGTATTTTCATCAATTCTTTCGTATTCTTTAAATCCACCAATCTTTCCCATAATTATGCTATTAATTCTTGAATTTTTCGTTCTTCTTCCAGTCTTTGCAAGGCAATCTTGTAATCTTTCGGCATGATTTTCACAAAGTGCTGTTGCTGATTTTCCCAATCTTCAAGTATTCTTTTTGCCAGCGGACTATTGGTATATAAAAAGTGCTTCTTGATCAATTTTTTAAGATTGATAAAATCTACATCTTCCATTTCTTCAAAACCTACCATTTCCCGATTGCACAAATCATTTTTAAATTTTTTCACTTTATCAAAAACATAAGCGATTCCGCCACTCATTCCGGCAGCAAAATTCCGTCCTGTTTTTCCTAAAACCACAACAATTCCGCCTGTCATGTATTCACAACCGTGATCACCAATTCCTTCAACAACAGCGGTTGCACCAGAATTTCTCACACAAAAACGTTCTCCTGCAATTCCGTTGATATAGGCTTCGCCAGAAATCGCTCCGTAAAGTGCCACATTTCCAATGATGATATTTTCTTCGGGTCTAAAAACCGATGCTGGAGGAACTTTGATGATTAATTTTCCGCCCGATAGTCCCTTTCCTAGATAATCATTGCAGTTTCCGTGAATTTTAAATGAAAGTCCTTTGGTAGCAAAAGCTCCAAAACTCTGTCCTGCGGAACCTTCAAAATCGACCAATATAGTATCGTCGGGCAAACCATCGGCTCCGTAAATTTTTGAAATTTCATTGCTCAAAATGGCTCCAACCGAACGATCTGTGTTTTTGATATTGAAATGAACTCTTGTTTTTTCCTTCCTATAAATAGAAGGAATTGCAGCTTTAATGATTTCAAAATCCAAAACATTTTCCAAATTATGATCTTGGCTCGAAGTGTTGTAATTCGCAACTGCATTTGCCTTTTCTGGTTTGTAAAGAATGTTTGACAAGTCTAAACCATTGGCTTTATAATGTTTGATGGCTTTGTTGACATTCAGTTTTTGTGATTGACCCACCATTTCTTTTAAGGTTCTAAAACCCAATTCTGCCATTATTTCACGCAATTCTTCGGCAATGAAATACATGAAATTAATCACATGTTCTGGAGTTCCTTTAAAGTTTTTTCGCAATTCAGGATCTTGAGTTGCAATTCCGACCGGACAAGTATTCAAGTGGCAAGCCCTCATCATGATACACCCTGAAGCTACTAATGGAGCAGTTGCAAAACCGAACTCTTCGGCTCCAAGAAGTGCTGCAATTGCAACATCGCGACCTGTTTTCAACTGACCGTCACATTCTAGAACCACTCTATTTCTTAAATCATTTAAAATTAAAGTTTGTTGGGCTTCGGCAAGACCGAGTTCCCACGGAATTCCTGTGTGTTGTAAAGAAGTTAATGGTGCGGCACCTGTTCCGCCATCGTGTCCAGAAATTAAAATAACATCGGCTTTGGCTTTGGCAACACCAGCGGCAATGGTTCCGATTCCAACTTCTGAAACCAATTTTACATTGATTCGAGCTTCCCGGTTGGCATTTTTTAAATCAAAAATAAGCTGCGATAAATCTTCAATCGAATAGATGTCGTGGTGGGGTGGAGGTGAAATCAATCCAACATAGGGAGTTGAATTTCGTGTTTCGGCAATCCAAGGAACCACTTTTTCGCCAGGCAATTGTCCGCCTTCTCCCGGTTTTGCACCTTGAGCCATCTTGATTTGGATTTCTTTGGCACTTGTCAAATAATTTATAGAAACGCCAAATCTTCCAGAGGCAACCTGTTTGATGGCACTGTTTCTGGAATCGCCATTGAGTTCTTTTTGAAAGCGTTTCGGATTTTCGCCACCTTCTCCAGAATTGCTTTTTCCGCCAATCCGATTCATGGCAATTGCCAGATTTTCATGTGCTTCCTGACTTATCGAACCATACGACATGGCACCTGTCTTGAATTTCTTCACAATTTCGGTCCAGGATTCTACTTCCTCAATTGGAATTGGATCCAGATTATTAAACTCGAATAATCCTCTTATGGTCATCAGGTTTTCACTTTGTTCGTTGATGGCTTTGGAATATTCCTTATAGCTTTCGGGACTGTTCAACCGTACGGCTTGTTGTAGTTTGGCAATTGTGGTAGGATTAAACATGTGTTTTTCACCCGTTCTTCGCCATTTATAAATCCCACCAATATCGAGAGGTAATAATTCGGCAACTTTTGATTTAGGAAACGCCTTGATGTATCTTTTCCTGATTTCCTTTTCAATTTCAATCAGGCCAATACCTTCGATTCTGGAAGGAGTATAAGGAAAGTATTTTGAAGTAAAAGTTTTGTTTAAGCCTATAATTTCAAAAATTTGAGCCGCTCTGTAGGAATGCAATGTCGAGATGCCAATCTTGTTCATGATCTTTAAAATTCCTTTTGCTGTAGCCTTATTATAATTATTGATGGCATAGTCTGGAGTTATTCCTGTGATAATGCCTTTGTGGATTTGATTACGGATGATTTCATTCACCAAATACGGGTTTATGGCACTTGCTCCATATCCAAAAAGTAGGGCAAAATGATGCGGTTCACGAGGTTCTGCCGATTCTATGATGATTCCCATTTTTGAACGAACTTTTAGGGCTCCAAGTGAATGATGAATATAAGAACACGCTAATAAGATTGGTATTGGAGCCCATTTTTCATTCGCACCTCTATCCGAAATAATGATGATGGTATGGCCATCTTCAACAGCTTTCGAAGCAGCTACAACACATTTGTCTAATGCTCTTTCGAGTCCGTTGACGCCTTTTTCAATTTCATATAAGGTAGAAACCGTGAAAGATTTAAAATCGTCGTGGTTAATGTTTTTAATTTTATCCAAATCCTCTTTGGAAATCACAGGATTTTGAATTTTAAGCTTCTTGCAATGCTTGGGAACAATTTCAAAAATATTGTAGTCGCCACCAATTGCAAGGCTGATGTCGGTTATGATTTCTTCCCGAATTCCATCCAAGGGCGGATTGGTAACTTGGGCAAATAATTGCTTGAAATAATTATACAAAAGCTGTGGCTGATTGGACAAAACTGCCAACGGAGTGTCATTTCCCATCGAACTGATGCCTTCATAACCGCTCGAACTCATTGGCGTAATAATAGTTTTCAAATCTTCGACAGAATAACCAAACAAACGCAAACGGGTTTCAAAGTCAATCTTTTCGGCAGGAATGGTGTTATTTGTATAGGGTATCGTGGCAAGTTGTACCACATTTTCATTCAACCATTTTCGATAAGGATGCAGGTTTACAATTTTGTTCTTAATTTCGTCATCTTCCACAATTCGGCCTTCGTTCATATCGACCAAGAACATTTTTCCAGGTTCTAACCGACCTTGTTTTACAACATCTTCGGGTTTTATGTCCAAAACGCCAATTTCCGAAGCCATAACTACAAAACCATCTTTGGTAAGAGTATAGCGGGAAGGCCTCAATCCATTTCGGTCCAATAACGCTCCAATGATGTTTCCATCGGTAAACGGAATAGAAGCAGGACCATCCCAGGGTTCCATGATGCAGGAATTGAATTCATAAAATGCCTTCTTTTCGTCACTCATGGTTTGGTGTTTTTCCCAAGCTTCTGGAACCACCATCATCATACATTCGGGTAGGGAGCGACCTGTCATCAGCAAAAGTTCGATTACCATATCCATAGAAGCAGAGTCGGATTTGCCTTCTAAAATGATAGGGAAAAGTTTTTTGAGGTCTTCGCCAAAAACATCACTTTTCATAAGTTCTTCCCGGGCTCTCATTCGGCTGATGTTGCCTCTAAGCGTATTGATTTCGCCGTTGTGGCACATGTATCTAAAAGGTTGTGCCAATTCCCAAGACGGAAAAGTATTGGTAGAAAAACGTTGGTGTACCAAAGCCAATCGGGTCACTAAATCATCATCTTTCAAGTCAATATAATAACGACTGATGTCTTCAGGCATCAGCAAACCTTTATATATTATGGTTGTGATGGATAAACTGGAGAAATAAAACTGATGACTTTCGGATATTTTAGATTTGATTATGGCATGTTCGGTCACCTTTCTTGCCATAAAAAGTTTTGCATTAAATTGCTGATCGGTCAGTTCTTGATTGTTTTTTCCGATAAAAACCTGCACAATGGTTGGCTCTTTTTCTGATGCAATTCTTCCTAAATTTGAAGCATCAACAGGAACATCTCTCCAACCGATAATTTCAAGGTTTTGTTCCTTTATGGCATTTGAAAAAGCCGTTTTACAAAAAGAAATCTGATTGGACTTTTTCGGTAAGAAAAGCATTCCAACAGCATATTCTTTTGTTTTGGGAAGTTCAAAAGAGCAAACTTTCTTAAAAAAATCATGCGGAATATCGAATAAAATTCCAGCACCATCGCCTGTTCTTCCATCGGCACTAACGGCTCCTCGATGTTCGAGCTTTATTAAAATGTCGAGTGCTTTATGGATTGTAGCATTGGATTTAATTCCGTGTAAATTGCAAATAAATCCCGCACCACAGTTATCGTGTTCAAATTCAGGATGGTAGAGTCCTTGGGCTTTTATAGTCATTGTGGGTATTTTTTACTAAAATAAATAATAAAAAACAGTTATTCAGCCAATTGGAATACTATCTCAACTTTTTTTAGGATATGATAATTTCAAGAGTTTATAATAATAATAATGAATTTTAGGCTGTCAATAATTATCAGATTCGTGATGTGTTCTGACATTCGATAGCATTTGAAAAGTGGAAATTATACTAGGAATATATTTTTATAATAAGTTTTAAAAGATGAAAGGTCAAGTAAAAAAAATGCCAGAGAATCTCAGAATTTTAGTATTCTTTGTTTCTCTGGCAAATATTATTTAAATAAAATTTTAGATTTTGTGTCTAAACATTGATGATTGTATCTAACGTTGTAACGATTTTTTTTTCTGGAATACTACCACGTTCAATTATTTTTGAAGTGATTGAATTTGTTTCAAAATAGGAGGAAAGTAGCTCAACAATTGCAGCTGTATCAAATGGTTTACAGGAAAAAACATCAATGGCGGCAAATTGGTGTTCTGGCCAAGTGTGGATACTGATGTGACTTTCTTCGAGTAAAATAAAACCGGTTGCTCCAAATGGCTCAAACTGTTTGTAGGATTCAGAAACTTTTCCCAGACGGAGTTCATTCACAACCGTATTTAAAATAATTTTGATGGGCTCAACAAATTTTAGCTTGTCGGCATTGCAATCATAAATATCCCAAATTGTATGATAACCTATCATATTGATTGTTTTTTTATTGTTCTAAAGCAGGTTCAATATCCATTTGAGGCTCTGGTTGGGGTGCCGACTGAACCATTTCGATGAATTCCTTAACATCACAGAGCTTTGTTAATGTAGCATAGCTGTCACCTTCTTCAACTTCAACTATTTCTGGCAAGGATTCTCTTGGACCACAATCCCAAGTAACGGGGTTGATCAAATCTCTAACGACCTCAAAATTCCCTTCAAATTCGGTGCCTAGAAAGCTAACGGTTTTTAATGGAATTGAACTTCCGTACATTGACTGTGACATCGCATTACCATAAAATTCTTCATATTTTAGATATTCGCTAAGTGTTGGATTAATCATGTACAAGCTGTTTTGAAAGTTAAACTTCACGACGCTATCATTTTCGAGTGTAATTTGATGTTCGCCTTTTCCCATTTCTACCCAAACTACTTCTCTGGGAGGGATCTCTACAGTTAGTGTATCAACTTTAACGATTACGGGTAAATCAGTTGGATTGTCAATCGCTAAATCTACATTGTTGGAACAAGAAAACAAGCTCAATCCAAGGGCAATCAATAGTACTATTTTTTTCATGTTTTATAAGTTTTAAATGATAAAATGCGACATAAATTCGCAGTCATTGGTGATAATTTTTTTTTCTTCAGCTCTAAAATTTAGTGCCGATGCTTTGCTGGTATAAAAAACACCTAATTGATAAAAATATCTTTCGCTATCAGTAACCAAAGGATAATATTTTTGATAAATTTTTTCCTGATGAGAAAAATCTCCTTTGGATTTTACTTCTTCCTTATCAGCTATTTTGATGCTTTCTCCCATTCTTCCATAAATTGGTTTTTCTACATAACCCATCAAATCTGATTTGTCTAGATAGGTTTCGGCCACGTATGGATTTGGAAAATTTTTGGTTATATAGGCCAAAAACTTTTTATTTTGCCAAATTGCCGTAAAAGCAGGATTCAAAACAATCGCCAGTTTTTTGTCGATTATGTTTGAAATTAATTTTGCCAATTCGGGTTCTTCATTAAACATCCAATCCCAAGGAATGAGTTTAAACCAAACATCGATAGGTTGGAATTCGCCGCCAATTTCAAAAAATATTCCTTCATCTTCCGAAAATGTAACACTTTCCAAATCAGAATAAAAACACTTGAAACCGGCTTCGTGAGCACAATCTAAAATGATGTTGCAGTTTTGAACATCTTCCGGATGACCGAATGAAGAAGCTAGCATAAACGGTTCAGGAAAATCAATTTTCGATCTTAAATTCTGTAACGTTCGTGTAATATCATCGGCCAGCGAATTGAATTGCGATTTCATTCCAGGCATTTCTGCCAACTGTATTTTTTGCCAAAGAACGGTTTCGGGAAGCGTGCTACAGGTGTCGGCATTAAACTCAATTACTTTCGCTTCTTTGTTGTCTATTCCGCCATTGATGTCAAATCGTCCATATAAAAAGGGATTTTCGTTTCGGTTTGCCCAAGATTTTTCTATGGTTGAATGAAAAAAAGCGGGAATATTCAAAAAGTCTAAATCTTTCTCTCGGATGATTTTTTCTGTGGCCTTTTCAAATAATTTGAAGGTTTCATTGGCGATGTATTCAAACTTTTGAACTTCCGATGAATACAATCCCAACAATTCTTCCGAAAAATAATCCTCATTTAAAAACCAATGCAATTGATGCGGCAGTTCTTTTTTCTTGAATCTCTTTACTTCCTTAAAACGACTATCCTCCATGTGAACGGAATGATTTTCCTGATCCGTATCCTGTTGATGATTTTCCCGGAACACTCACACGACGGGAAGTAGCTGTTTTGGCTAAATCATTTTTCAAACCAGTTGATTTACTATGGGCTGCAGGATTTTTATAATAGCTTGAATTAGGAGCGGTATTGCCTAAGTTTCTGCCTAAATAAGAAGCTGCTAACGAATACATCAATACATTTCGCAAGCCACTATGGCTAGAATTGTGTGATTCCGATTTTAATTTTTGTAACGAAAGGGTATCGATTTTTCCATCTAAACGATGCACCACGGCTATGGATTGCTCTTTTTCATCAATGATTTTTTCATCAATGATTTTGTAATCATCTCCGGGTTCAATTTCTTCTACTTCCGTGATAACACCTTTGGAAGACTCCATAATGGTTTGAACTTGAGCATCTTTAATTTTTGGACTTCCGTCTCCGCTACAACTTTGAAGCAGCAGTGAACTAACCAATAAACCTGAAACAAATAATTTTTTATGCAAAGCGATTATTTGTATTGTATTTTTTTTCATCTTTGGAATTTATAATTATTTTAACAAACATACTATTATAATTTGAATTTCAAAATAAAAATTTTATCATTTTCTGTTTTTGTAGCAGGGTTATGCTCAATTGTTTATGAGTTGCTTATTAGTGCAACGGCAACCTACTTTTTAGGCGATGGTGTTCGGCAGTTTTCCATATTAATTGGAGTCTATTTATTTTCGATGGGAATTGGAGCCTATTGTTCTAAGTTTTTTAAGGAAAGGCCACTTGAATTTTTTATCAAAATAGAATATATACTAGGTTTAATTGGAGGAGTTTCCGTTCCGTTGTTGTATTATTTATTTGTGAGTGTGAGTCCAATGACCTTGCAGATTCTGTGTTTGGCAATAATGTTTTGCATAGGATTATTAACCGGAATGGAAGTGCCTTTGCTCACTTTTGTAAACGAAGACGACGATTATAAAGACAATCTCTCCAATGTTTTGTCATTGGATTACATTGGAGGATTGATTGCAACATTGATTTTTCCGTTTATACTTTTGCCTTTTGTGGGATTGTTTTATTCGTCCTTGATTTTTGGAATTGCTAATATTTTATTGGGATTGTGGATTAATTTCATGTTGGTTAAGAAATGGAATAAGGTTACTTTTTTTGGAATTTTTTCTTTGCTTATTCTAGTTGTGATGGTGTTTTTTACGGCTCAATTTTTGAAAGTTTGGGATGAAAAAATATATAAAAATCCGGTAGTAGAAAACATCCAAACCCCATTTCAGAAGATTGTGATAACGAAAAAGCAAGAAGATGTTCGTTTGTTTTTGAATCGTTCCATTCAGTTTAGTTCGTTGGATGAACATCGGTATCATGAATTGTTGGTGCACGTTCCGATGACGATTCATCCAAACCCAAAAACGGTTTTGATTTTGGGTGGAGGCGAAAATTTAGCGAGTAGGGAAGTGCTCAAGCACTTGAATGTCCGTGCCATTGATGTGGTGGATATCGACAGTACTATTTTTCATCTTTCCAAACACAATAAAATGTTGTTGGATATAAACAAAGGGGCTTCTATCAATCCGAAAGTAAATTTGATTGTTGATGATGCCTTTATTTTTTTAAAGAATAATTTCAAGCAATATGATGTGATTATTTCCGATTTGCCGGATCCTTCCAACGATGCGATTGCTAGACTTTACAGCAAGCAATTTTTTATGTTGATCAAAAAGAATTTGGATGAAAACGGCATTTTCGTAACACAATCGGGCGAGATTTATTATTCCAATCAGGCTTTTAGTTGTATAAAAAACACGGTGAATGAGGTTTTTGAATTTACTAAAACCTATCAAACCTATGTTCCTTCGTTTGGGAATTGGGGATTTACGATTGCAGCCAACTCTGATTTTGATGAAAAAACACACAGCACTTTACCAAATGAATTAAAGTATTTAACCGATAGGGAATATGCGAATTCGTTTGTGATGCCAAAAGATATTTCGATTATAAAAACAAAAATAAATACGATTGATCATCCGGTTATTCTCAATTATTTTTTGGATGATTGGAGCAAATGGAAGATTGATATGCTTACGAATTAATTATTTGTCATAAATTTCACTGAAAAACCGTAGTAGTCGTATATTGATTTATGATCAGAGGGATCGTTGTTGATTGCATGATCATCAATTTATATCGCGTTTTTAGCCCAGATTGCAACGGAAAGCCTTTTTTGAAAAACGACTATTTTTTGCTGAAGAAAAAGAGCGACCAACGGAAGCTCCTTTTTGTTCTTGCAAAAAAAGGAGTTTTTAAAAAAGCTTGTAGAGAAAAGCTGGAATTGCTTCAAATAAAAAAGAAAAATCTTTCGTTGATTAGAATGATTTTTGCTATTTTTGTGGCACTTTAAAAAAGTCAAAAAACTTTAATATGGATATACACGAATACCAAGGAAAGGAAATATTAGCCAGTTATGGTGTGAAAGTTCAACGTGGTTATGTTGCCAACAACCCTCAAGAAGCGGTTGCTGCTGCAAAACAATTGACTGCTGAAACCGGAACAGGATGGCACGTTATCAAAGCTCAAGTTCACGCAGGTGGAAGAGGAAAAGGTGGTGGTGTGAAGCTTGCCAAAAACTTGCAACAAGTTGAGGAATTAGCCGAACAAATCATTGGAATGCAATTGATTACACCTCAAACTTCTGCCGAAGGTAAAAAAGTTCACAAGGTTTTAGTTGCTGAAGATGTTTACTATCCAGGTGAAAGCGAAACTTCGGAATTTTATATGTCCGTTTTATTGAACAGAGGAAAAGGACGTAACATGATTATGTATTCTACTGAAGGTGGAATGGATATCGAGGAAGTTGCAGAACACACACCTGAATTGATTTTTACTGAAGAAATTGACCCAACTGTTGGTTTGCAAGGTTTTCAAGCAAGAAGAATTGCCTTCAATTTAGGTCTTTCTGGAAATGCTTTCAAAGAAATGGTTCAGTTTGTTGATGCTTTATACAAAGCCTATATCGGTTCTGATTCATCTATGTTTGAAATCAATCCGGTTTTGAAAACTTCTGATAACAAAATTATCGCTGTTGATGCTAAAGTAAATTTAGATGACAACGCTTTATACAGACACCCAAAATTAGCGGAATACAGAGATATTCGTGAAGAAAACGCAATCGAAGTTGAAGCGAAAGCGGCAGGTTTAAACTATGTGGATCTTGACGGAACTGTAGGTTGTATGGTAAACGGTGCCGGACTTGCAATGGCAACAATGGACTTGATTAAGTATGCAGGTTTTGAGCCGGCTAACTTCTTGGACGTTGGAGGAACTGCAGATGCAAAACGTGTGGAATTGGCTTTCAGAATCATCTTGAAAGATCCTGCTGTAAAGGCAATTTTGATTAACATTTTTGGAGGAATCGTTCGTTGTGACCGTGTTGCCCAAGGTGTTATTGATGCCTACAAAAATATGGGTGATAGTATTAAGGTGCCAATCATCGTTCGTTTGCAAGGAACAAATGCTGAACTAGCAAAAGAAATGATTGACAATTCTGGAATGCCGATTTTATCAGCAGTTCAGTTCCAAGAAGCTGCCGACCAAGTGAAAGCTGCTTTAAATAAATAAGAGTAAAACGTATTAGTTATAGTGTTCAAATTATTTCTAGTACCTTGATTATAAAAAAATCCCAAGTGAAAGCTTGGGATTTTTTGTTTGGATATTATGAAAGTTTTTGATTTGTATTAAATAAAAAAAATGTAAATTTACGCTAACAACAAAGTAAAATTACAATTATGGCGACTACTGAAAAACCTAAACAAGTTTCTAAAGGAAAAAGTACTCCAAAAATTGGAATCGGCACTTTAGTAAAATTTTCTCCTTCTTGGGTGGTTTACCACGTTAAGGATGCTCCAAGTTTTAAATTGGAAATAATTGATAGAATTAGAAATGGTGTGAAAAAAGACGATTGGAAACAATTAATTCAAAATATTGGAGCAAAAGAGAAAGAGTTTGAATTTATTTTACCTACTTCCATCAGCAGTATGCAAAAGAAAAAAATTTACGGAAGAGAAACATCTGAAAGAATCTATGAAATATCACGATTATTTGGGCTTGGATATGAAGTTTTTGATTCACCAGAAAACTTTAAGGAATGGCTTTTGACTCCATCAAAAACTCTTGGAAATAAAAAGCCTTTTGAGTTATTGGATAGTAGTTTTGGTTTTGAATTGGTTGAAAATGAAATTATTAGAATACAATATAATGTTTACAGCTAATGATTGTCTATCGTGTTGCAAATGTAAAATATAAAGACACCACCTTAACAGGGATTGGAGCAGAAAAAGTTGGCGGTAGATGGAATGAAGTAGGTACTCGTGCTGTTTACTGTTCTGAAAATATTTCACTTGCACTTTTAGAATATTATATCCACTCTGAAAATACTGCCAATCTTCCCAAGAAAATTTTAGTTGCAAAAATTGAATTCCCCGATGATTTTATGATTTCTACATTAGAAAAGCTTCCAGAAAGATGGAATCAATACCCCTATTCGTCAAAAACAACATCAATTTTTTCAAGTTTAGCAAAAAATAATGATTTTTTTGCATTGAAAGTTCCTTCAACCATAGTGCCGTTGGAGAACAATTTTATACTAAATCCGTTATTTAAAGAATTTGGAAAAGTTGAAATAATTGAATTTTTAGAATTACCAATTGATCACCGATTAAAATCAGATAGTCAAGAATAAATTTTATAAAAAAAAGTAAATCCCAAGTGAAAGCTTGGGATTTTTTGTATTTCAGAGTATGTTCTTATTTAATTCTTAATAGCATTCATTGCACCTTTCGCAAATTGAATCCCACCAAATAAAATGGCTCCCCAAAAAATAAATCCAATTTCAGCAACTGTGAGAATCAATCCTCCAGCAACCCATAAGCCACCATAAAGCATATCTTTGTTAGCAGCTGATCGTCTAGCATTGTCAATTTCTTCTTCAACTTTTTCAATAATATGATTAGCATCTGCTTCGCTTGCACCTTGTTGTATCAAAGCCATTCTTACATCATAAGAATTTTTATCTTGGTTTACGAAAAGATCAGCAGCATAGTTATATAATTGATTACTTGATAAGCCAGCATTAATTTGATGTTCTTCCATTGAAATAAGTTGTTAAATTTTTCCAAATATATAAAAATATTTAATCGGAAGATATATTTCAAATCACTTTATTTAAAATTTCAGCCATCACTTTATAACCTTCCAAATTTGGATGAACTCCATCCGGACCATATTCTTTTTTAAGTCCGTTTTCCGCATCTTTCATTGGAGTATGATAATCTATAAAAGGAATATCGTTTGCTTTCGCGTAATTTTGAATCAGCTGGTTTAAGGCGATGACTTTTTCGGCAGGATCAGTTCCTGGATTCCAATAGAAATTATTGGCTGGCAAAACTGAACAAAGAATTACTTTTATATTATTTACTTTAGCCAATTCGACCATAGAAATGATATTATTCAGAATCATTTCCAGAGTAGAAGGTCCTGTATTTCCTGCAATATCATTGATTCCTGCAAGAATAACCACAGTTTTAGGCTTTAAGTTGATGACATCCTGACGAAAACGCAAGAGCATTTGTGGAGTGGTTTGTCCGCCAATTCCTCTGTTGATATAGGATTTATTAGAAAAGAAATCAGGATGATGGGTGAGCCAACCTTCAGTGATGGAATTTCCCATAAAAACTACTCGGTTTTCATCTGAAACCGATTGAAGCTTTTCATTTTCTAAAGCATAACGATTGAGGTTGGGCCAATCTTGAGCCATAGTATTTTTAGCCATAAGCAAAGAAAAGATTAGGATGAAAAGAGAGATTGATTTTTTCATATTTTTTTTAAATAATTAGCCATTAAAAAGTGTATTCCGCTTGATGGTTTTACCTTTTCTCAAAAGCCAAGCGTGATAAATGCTTGGAACATCGTTTGTCCAGTTTTTAAGCAAGAGAATAATCCCAATAATTTCCAATCGGGTTAAAACTCCTGTGTAAAAACAGATTTGGAACAGCACATTTGAATTGCAAGTGGCCATTATTTGAATCAAGGTTGAAAATAAAATGAGGGTCCAAATCTTGGATGCTATTGCATGGGTGGCAATTTCTTTCTTGAACTTTAAAAAGCAAACCAAATAGGTTAATGCTTCAAATCCAACTAATATAAGGAGTTGCAGGCTATTGGTTTTAAAAAAGTCAGGACATTGGAGAAATGTGGAATAAAGAACTGAGACAAAAAAAATCTGATCAATTGTGGAGTCAAGCCGTCTTAGATTTTGTGTAGAAATAGCAAGTTTTCTTGCAATGATGCCATCAAAAATGTCGGTAAGAAGTCCAATGGTGAAAAGAATTATTGCAATAATAGAATAAGAATCAACTTGAAGATAACTTAAAAGAACAATTATAAATCCTATAATTAGTCTTGAATAAATCAGCATTAAAGGTATTTTGTTCCTCATCTCTTTTCTATGATTCGCTTAATCTCATTCAATAGCAAAGGAAAAGCAGGTTCCGTCATTCCGTGGTTATAGCCATCAAGTTCCAGGAGTTTGGTTTCTTTATGCCCCACAACTTTCATCATTCGCATCATGTAGGCATTTTCTTCATATCGGCCCAACATTTCAAGTTCGCGATCTCCAGTAATTAAAAGTAGGGGTGGAGCATCGGCCCGAACGTGAAAAAGCGGTGCAAATTCATCAATCGTTGGCTGGGTTTCCGGAATGTTTTTTTCCTGTCGGATATTAAAATGCGTGATGGTTTGACCGCTAAACGGAATCAACCCTGCAATTCCATTGGCATCAACATTGTACTTCGCAAGCCATTTTTTATCCAAACCCACCATCATGGCCAGATAACCACCGGCTGAATGTCCAGAAACAAAGATCTTTGAACGACTGCCTCCATATTTTTCAATATTGGCGAAAGCCCAAGCTACAGCGGCGGCTGCATCTTCGATGTATTTAGGGGATTTTATTTTCGGGCTTAATCTGTAATTCACACCAATAACGGCAATTCCTTTTTTGGTCAAAGCTTGTGGAATTTCCTTTTCGCCTTGTGTCAATCCGCCTCCGTGAAACCAAATAACGGTGGGGAAATCTTTAATGTTTTCAGGATAATAGATGTCCAGGACACATCTTTCGTTTATGTATGCATCACTTTTATTGACCTTTTCACTATAATAATTAAGGTTGGTTTTGGTCGAATAACGCGTTTCTTGTGCTTTTATTGAAAGTGTAAAAGTTATAAGAAACGCTACGATGAATACTTTTTTCATTTTGAATAAGAATTAAATTTCCCTATTTCTTACCATTCTTGTATTGCACTTTCTCCACAACCTGAACCTTCGGAGCTAGTTTTTTCTCTCTAGATTTTGGGTTCGAAGCTGTTTTTTTCTTTGTAAAAGCTTTTGGAGCACCCGTTTTTGGAGCGCCGCTTGATTTTGGCTTGTCAGATGAAAGTCGGGCTTTTACGTCCTCTCTGTTTTTATTGATAACATCCATTGCATTTTTAGGCTCTTCCTTGGTTCCTCTCAAATGAATGATCAATCCGTTTAGGAAATTACGCAACACTTGATCGCCACATTCCATAAAATTCGGGTGATCTTGAGCTCTGAAAAGGGCATTCAATTCTGGTTTTTCCATTCGGAAATCAACCAATGCAAGGATTTCTATGATTTGTTCGTCGCGAAGTTGAAGTGCAACACGAAGCTTTTTGAAAACGTCATTATTGTTCATAAGATAATTGTATTTGAAGTTTATGTTTTGAAAATAGATACATAAACCATTAAAAAAGCCAAAGATAAGCGTTTTTGAAACCTTCCCGCCATAATTTTTCATTATGTTCTCCATCTTCTACAATCACGGTCTTGTTCAGATTCAAGCAATAGCAACGGTTTCGGTCCAATAAGGTTTCCATTTTTTTCAAATCAGGGACCATATCGTCGCTTTCCTTATCGCCACACAAGAAATAAATTTTGGCTTTAACCTTATCGGATTTTTCCATATACGAATAAATTTCGTCCGAAAACCAAAAGGAAGGAGAGAAGACACCTGCTTTTCCAAACACTTTCGGATATTTCAAAACCGCATAAAACGAAATCAATCCGCCAAGCGAACTCCCAACAATGCAAGTATTCTTGGCTTTGGTTTTTGTTCTGTAGGTTTTGTCGATATGTGGTTTTAAAGTTTTAACGATAAAATCCAAATACGCATCACCTTTTCCGCCACCATATTTTTCGTTGGAAAAAGGCGTCAGTTCGTCCAAACGCTTGTCATTTCCATGTTCGATTCCTACGACTATAACCTGTGCTTTCAAGCTGTCCAGAGTTTCGTCAACTTCCCATTCTCCTGCAAAGGAGGTTTTCTTGTCAAATAAATTCTGGGCATCGTGCATGTAAATCACAGGATATTTTTTGTTTGATGTTTGATAATCTTCGGGCAGATACAACCAGATTTTTTTTTGGGTCTGAAGTTCAGGTGCTTCGATCACAAAAGAGGAAACATTCTTGGAAATTGTACTTTCTTGAGCATTCAATTTCAGAGTAACGAGTAAAATAATGATCGAAAAAACGAGCAGTCGTATCATGAAGATTTTGAGTTTTGGTATAAAAACAATATTTTAGCTAAAAATAACAAATTCATGAATACCCATCAGGAAAAATTAAGTTTATTGGCCGAAATGATTGCTTTTTCCATTGTGGATGGTCGTTTGCACGAAAGGGAATACCAATTTTTGTATCTCGTGGCGTGTGAACTCAAGATTGAAAAAGCTGAATTTAATGATTTGTTTCACAAGGAGCTTCCAACAAATGTCATCAAATCGGAAATCCAACGCATCCAGCAGTTCTACCGATTGGCTTTATTAATGCACATTGACGGCGAATTGCACGAAAAGGAGGAAATCGCCATCAAGGAAATGGCCATCAACATGGGACTGAATCCTGCAGCAACCAAGCGTGTGCTAGACTTGATTAAGTGTTCACCCAACAGGATCATCAATCCAAAGGCATTGTTTGATGCTTTCAAGGAACAGCACAATTGATTTTTTAGAAGCTAGAGGACATTCGTTTAAAAGAAACCATTTGTTTTCAAGATAGCCCTGATTGAAAGGGAAATGTTTTGACTTGTTTCTTTAACAAGGCAAAACATTGTACTGGAAAGCAGGAAAATGGATTAAAAAGGAACCAAGCGATTTGCTCCTAAATTTAATCGTGAATTTTAAATAAAATCGATATTTATTCCCTCAAAATCTTCTCCATCGCTTTCCCTTTTGCCAATTCATCAACCAGCTTGTCCAGATAACGAATTTGTTGCATCAGCTTGTCCTCGATATCTTCAACCCGATAACCACAAATCACACCCGTAATTTTTGAAACATTCGGATTGATTTGTGCTTCCGCAAAAAAGGTTTCAAAGTCGGTCTTGTTGTCCAATATCGATTGCAAAGTTTGTTCGTCATAGCCCGTGAGCCAGAAAATAATGGCATCTACTTCCTCTTTTGTACGTCCTTTTTTTTCCGCCTTGTTGATGTAATGAGGATAGACACTGGCAAAGGACATTTTGAATATTCTGGTGTTGTTCATAGGAGCTAATTTAAATAATTTCACCTTATTTGTTTTATTCCGTTTCCGATTTTAATAATTGCCTTATTGAAGCTAAATGCCCAAACAATACAATCGGAACTATAAAAATAGGCAACCAACTAAAAGGAAAATTTAATATTGCAACATTGGGCTGTTCAAAGGCAAATTTTTGTATTGGTGATGGGGTCGAAAATAAAGCATTCAGAACAATATTTATCAAAAGTCCAAGACACAAAACATTCCAAATGAGAATTATTTTTTGGTTTAATTGTGTTTTGATAAATCCAAAATAAGCAATGAATGGAGCTGTTATTCCTGCAAGAATGTCAAAGTTCCGACCTTCAAAAGTCATCAGTTCTGGAATTGCCTTGTTCAAGAAAAGCCAAAACAAGACTATTTCAACGGGTATTCTCACAATGTTCAGATAGGTCAGATTTTTAATAGGCAAACTGTCAATAAAATTTCTCCCTTTAGAAGTAGAAAACAATAAGATGACGGTTAAAATAGCTGGTAAAATCCCAATCAATATTATTTTTGGTGGAAAAGAATCGGTATCTGAATTATAAATGCTATTCAAAGTCAAAACAGCTTGGATAATCAGCCAAATAGTCAAACCGATAAAAATAGGCTTTGCTTTTTTTCGAGTTTCTGGAGCATCTGAATTTTGAATTGTGCAAATAAAAAGGAGCAAAGTTGCAACTGTTGTCAGTCCAAAAGTAAAGGAAATGTATAGAGGCAAATGGTCATTCATTTTTTTATTTGGTCAATTTTGGGAGTTCATTTTATAATTTTGCGGGGTTGAAGGTGTTTGTGGTTAGATGTTGGTTTTGAATTTATAACGGTTTGGCGCTTGGCGATGGTTGGGATTTTTAGCATTAAAATTCAATCGAAGAACAAAAGTTGAATCTTGAACAAATGTTCAATCGAAGCCGTTCAGCCCCGCTTTTGGCAATACTTTGTTGTGCATAGTTATTTTTTTCGGATTACAGTTTGGTCAATCCCTTCTTCAAGTTGTTGTATTTTGAGTTTTTCAACTTCCCCATTCTCATCCAAAATAAATTCATAAGTTACTTCTGGACTAAAGCCTATTACAACAAATTTAGTTTCTGTAACAGGTTTTAGTTGAAAATTACTATTTGTCCATAATCGTCCAAACTCATAATATATTTTTCCGTCTTTTCCATTTTCGTACGTATAACTTCCCGCATATTTTTGCAGAATTTTTGAAGGCAATACAAAAGATTTTTCAAGAGGCTGACCATATAGTATTTTACGGATATTCTGTGCAATTAGTCTAATGTCTTCGGTTATATTTGTTTCATTATTTTGTAATATAATGATTGTTTTGTCATTATCAATATCACGTTCAAAAACTGTTAAATAGCCTGCCCAACGTCCTGAATGACTAACTGTTTTACCGTACAAACTATCTTGATTGATAAACCAACCAAATCCATAGTCTGTTTCAAGGTTGTCTTTTGTTTTATATGATGAAAAAATCATTTTTTTGTCTTCATTGTTAATGATTTTTTCTTTATAGAGAGCTCTATCCCATTTTAATAGGTCGTGTAAATTGGAATTGACCATTCCGTCACCAAACATTCCATCTAAATAAACATAATAAGAGCTTTTGCCTTCTTCATCTGGTAAAATCTTTCGTTTTAAACTATCAGAATATATATATCCCAAAGCATAATTATTGATTTCTTTAGGTTCGTATCTTCTTCGATATACAAAGGTGTTGTTCATTTCGAGCGGAATAAAAATTTTTTCTTTTAAATAGTTCTCAAATGATGTTCCACTTACTCTCTCAATAATAGATGCAAGCATTATGTATCCTGTATTGCTATAACTGAATTTTTCACCTGGTTCAAATTCCTTTTTAGGATGTGATTCTTGAAAAAACTTTATAACATTCTCATTAGTTATAGAGTTTGTCTTATCTCCCTTTTTTTCCATCATAAGTTGCATATAATCAGGTAAACCTCCTGTGTGAATCAGTAAATTTTGAATTGTAACATTTTCATAATTTTTTAGTTCGGGAATATATTTGCTTATAAGATCATTATAAGACAGTTTACCCTCTTTTTGAAGCTGTACAATTCCCATTGCTGTAAACTGTTTGGAAACAGAGGCTAATTCAAAAACCGTTTCAATATTCAACTTTTCTTTGGTTCCTTCGTTTGCCAAACCAAAACTGTTTTCATAAATCACATTTCCTTGCTCTGCAACTAGAACGTTTCCGTTAAACTCTTCCGAAGCGTATAAATGGTTAAAAAGAGAGTCTAATTGATTGATTTTATTCGTTTGTGCAATAACTATATTCGATAATAAAAATAACACAGCCAAAAGACAGATTCTATTGTACATTTTTTTAGGATTTTTAATTTGTACAAATGTATTCAATGACGATGTACAAACATTGTAAAAATGTAATCTATCATACAAAAAGCCAGAAGTTGCTATCTTTTGTGTCTACTTTTCTGAAAAACGAACTTGGATTAATGCCCGTTAATTTTTTGAAGTCTTTGTTAAAATGAGGCTGGTCATAAAACGAATTGTTATATGAAATGTCAGTAAAATATTTTGCAATTTTTTGGTTTTCAATTATGCTTTGGAAACGATGTGTTTTTTTGTAATCGGACGGAGATTTTCCGATGTTTTTGAAAAATATTTTATGGAAATGCTGACGTGAAACATCCATTTTCTTTGCTATTTCACTGATTGTTGTACCACATTTAAGTTCAGATAAAGCCTGTTCAAATAATTCAAAATTTCTATCAAGTAATTTTGACAGCCAATAATGTTCTATTGCATTAATTTTTTCTTCTATATTTTCCATTTTTAAAACTTTTTCCATTTCAGTCAAGTAATCTGAATAGGGTACAAAGTCTGATATAGAATCTTTATTGATTTCAAATTGAATTTCGTCCAAAAAATGATTAATTCCCAATGGTTTGAAGTACACAGTAACTTCATTTCTTGGTTTTTCATAAAAAATTTCTACAGGAAATGAGTTGTTGTAATAGAAATCCGAGGCAAGTCGTTTATAATTTGATGGCAAAATCGAAATTTTATTATCTTCAGAAATTACATTAGCGTTTTGACAGACTGTTGCGATGCAGTAATTATTAGGAAAGCTCCAATATCTGTTCGATTGCAAAATTTCATTTTCAGACATAAAATAATATCCGTCAATATATTTTTTTAGAATTTCACTTTTAGGTCTGTAGAAAGGTATTTCCATTTTTGGTTTGTTCGGGTATAATTACGTATAACGGTTTCGGGCTTGGCGATCTAGCGGATTAAAAAAGCTTAATTAATAATCTTTCGAGTGCAAAACCATCTTTAAATTTAGCCTAAACCCGCTATATTGCCAAATGGCGGTAGTACGTTGTTATTCTATCGAGATATCTTTACTTTTAGTTAATTTAGGAATATAAATAAGATAATCATAACCCTTTATAACTCTCGATAAGTATACATCATCTACTTTTAGCTTGTTTTGTGAAATAGATTTCTTTAAAGGTCTTAAATCAAAACAGTACCATTGATCGTCTTTTACCACATTTAGAAAAGATTTAAAACTAGTGTCATCATCTTCGTCTCCTTTTCCAACGAGCATTATATGTAACGATTTCCTGAAATTGGCCTCTTCGATATTAGAGATTAAACTGCCTATATCATATATGTCATATTTTGTTAATATGGTTTCCCCTTTTGGTAGATGGACCGAACCAAATTTGAAAAGATTTTTTTTGTTTTTCCAATCGGGCATTTGGTTTAGCAAGATGCTTTTCAGCAATTGAATTCTTAAGGGATGATTTCTATTAGCATAAATCTCTCTACTTAACTTTAATGCTTCAATTTGTTTTCTTTCATTGTCAGAAAGTTTTAACTTTAGCAACAAATCTATTTTTTGAAGACAATCATCGGATAATAGGTAGAATTTTTCTAAACCATCTTTAGACGAAAGTTGTTTGGAATTATGAAGCATTTGCTCATATATTTCAATCACTTTTTTATTTTTTGAAGTTTCTTTTAAAGTTGAAATTATCATTTGATCTGCAAAAATGCTAATTTGTTCGACACCATATATTTTGGTATTGCGTTTAACTAAATTCTTAAACAAAGCAAATTCGGGCTCATACTCCAAAAAAGAAAAGTTTGTACTGTATTCTTTAACAAATAAATTAAGCTGTTCAGGAGATAGCGATTTAATTTTTGTTTCGATTATATCTACTGAATAAGGATCAACCTCAAGAAAATAGTTGTCAAACTTAACCTCATTGATAATAGCATTTGTAAAATAAGGAATTTCGTTTGTAAAATGAGTTTCTCCCAACAAAACAGAATTTGATTGTTTTATTTCGTCTAGCAAAACATTCCATCCTTTTCCCTGAAATGAAATGTTTTTGTCATTTTGGAAAGGAAAACCATTCTTTTGAACTAAACTGTCAAGTACTATGTTTTGAACATAGTTAAAATTTGTAATGAATAATGTAAGAAGTAAGAATATTATTTTTTTCATTTTGTATTATCTTTTTTATTTTGGGTTATCGAAGTTGTATTATAATAACGTATAAACCTGAACTCGATTAATAATTTAGGCTAAAAATATTGTACAAAAAGGTAAAATTTAGTATATTTAAATCTCTGACAATTAAATATTTAAACTAAATT